>CAJWOB010000024.1 GCA_913043885.1 uncultured Spirochaetaceae bacterium
CACCCAACCGACCGGGCGCCGTCGCCACGGTGTTCGCGACCCGCAGAAATTCGATGAGGCCTATCGCGCGCTGTTCCCGACGATCTTCCGTGTCGCCTACCGCATCAGCGGCGACAGTGGTCTCGCCGAGGACCTGGCCCACGAAGCGTTCGTGCAGCTGCTGCGGCGCGATGGCGAGTTGCCGTCGCTCCGCGACACGAAATACTGGCTACTCCGCGTGGTGCGCAATCTCTCGCTCAACTTGCAGCAACGGCGGGGTCGGGAGCGACAGGCCTACGTTCGTGCTCGCGAGCTCTCGCCCGGCTTCGCGCCCGGCGCGGACGAGCCGACGCTGGCGCAGGAGCAGCGAAGCCAGGTGCAGCAGGCTCTGGATGCGCTGCCAAGACAGATGAGGTCGATTCTGGTCATGCGCGAGTATGGCGGGCTCAGCTACCGGGAGATTGCCGGAGTCATGCGCATCTCGGAGGGAAACGTGAAAGTGCGTCTCCATCGAGCGCGCGCGTGTATGGCTCGGCTGCTGCAGGAGAAGGCCGCCCGGTGAGACCAGCTTCCTGTCCAGCCCCGCATCTCATCTCCGCCTACCTGGATGGAGAGCTGGAGGAGCGCTGGACAGGCGAGCTGGAACGCCACCTGGAGAGCTGTGCGACCTGTCGCGGTCGCCTCAGCAGCTTGCAGCACGTCAGCTACAGTCTGCTCGAGGACATCGAGCCCGATGTGCGTGGCGCGACCCACGTCGTCTGGCGACGGCTCGAGCTGGAGCGCAGGGGAACGGTGCGGCCGCGGTTCTGGCGCCGACTGATCCGCGTCCCGGTGCCGCTGGTCGCCGCTGCAGCGGCGGCGGTGATACTACTCGGTGGTGCGCTGATTGTCCGCATCGGCGACTTCCGGCTGATGCAGCTCACCACCTCGCCTACCGGTGCCACTGAAGTGAAGTTGGCCGCGCCGATCGAGGAGATCGAGCGCATCATCGAGGGTCTCAATGCCGAGAGGTCCAACCCGGTGTTCATCGATCTGCCGGTAGACTCCAGGTTTCACATGGCCGGCCAGCCCGCCATCCTGCGTCAGGACGAGCTGCGCAGCGCGCTGCCGTGATGGTCTGTACAAACAGGAACGGCAGCCGCCGGCGACCCTGGCTCGCTGCTGCTGCGGGAGCGGTGGTGGCGGTGGCTGCGCTGCCGGTGCACGGTCAGCAGACCGACCTGGAAGAGGGACTCCGCTACCTCCTGGACAACGCGCTGGAGATCCGCATCGGTATGCACATCGACAGCGGCGACCGACGTGTGCTGTGGGGATCTGAGCAGGTGGAAGTCACCATCCCGGGGCGCGCGGTCGAGGTCCATCTCAGCGGTGACAACCTGCGCGTCGAGGCGGTCTTCACCCCCTACGTAGATGAAGATGGCGACATCACTCTCGTTGCCCAGGGACAAGTCTGGCTTTCCGAGGCGGCTGACGAGGGAGTGCGCTACGCCGCCACCTATCGCAGTGTGCCCATCGGCATCGGCGAGAAGCTGATGTTCTTCCCACTCGGTGTCGCTGAGCAGCTCGCCGACGAAGTAACCCTCCGACTGGACGTCGAGATCGCTCCCTTCATGTTCGACACCGAGATGCTGGCCGACCAGGCCGCACGCGCCGATCAAACCTAGGCCCGAGGTGGGCACCCATTCGGCGCCGAACGGACAGCGCGCGAGCAAGGCACGCAGCACCCGCGCCATCATCCCCGTTCTCTTCCTGGTCGTTCTGCTCGCAGTGCTGCTCATAAGCTCCCGCAGCCGCCCCCCGGTAATCCAGTCGATTGCGCCGGACATCGCCCGTACCGGCGACGTGGTGGTCATCCGCGGCAGCAACTTCGGCGCTGCCCGCAACGGCGCGCACGTAACCTTGGGTGGTGTGGTCCCCACCACCGCCGCCTACCTGAGCTGGGGCGACGACCGGATCAGCCTTCGCCTGCCACCCGAGGCGAGTACCGGCTTCATGGTGGTCCACGGCGAGCATGGCGCCAGCAACGGCGTGCTGTTCGCGAACCGCGATTTCCTGCCGGTGGTGGTCGCTTCGCCCACCAGACCCGGCCAACCGTTCGTCGCCGAGGTGTCCCCCAGGAGTGGCGCGGTTGGGGACCGGGTCGTCATCACCGGCAAGAACTTCGGCTTGGCGCGGGGCGCCTCACAGGTGTTGTTCAGCTTCGTTGCCGGCATCGCCGCCGATGGCGAGGCGCCCGCCGGGCCGACGGTGATCTCGGCCAGCGACCGAGACTTCGACTACGAGTCGTGGTCGGATACCCAGATCGCGGTGCGGGTACCCGACGGTGGCGCCACCGGCAACCTGGCGGTGGCAACCGACAAGGGCAGCAGCAACGAGGTGTTCTTCGAGGTTACCGGCAAGGTGGGCACCAAGCGCATCCACTCGCCGCTTACCTACTCGGTCGCCTACGACGTGGCGGTGTCCAACATCAGCGCCCGCGGTGACAACAGCCTCTACCTGTGGGTGCCGCAGGTGTGGCCGGCACCGGAGCAGCGGGACATCCGCCTGCTCGCCGAGGAGCCAGAACCGCTCTTCGCCGACGTCGGCGGGGTGAAGGTCTATCACCTCCGCAACCTGGTGACCGGTGGCGTGTATAGCGTCTCGCAGCACTACATCTTCGATCGCTATGCCGTGGAGACCGTCGTGAATCCCAGGCGGGTGGTGGCCTACGACACTACCTCCAGCCTCTACGAGCGATTCACCGCCGCCGACGAGCTGGTGCAGTCAGACGCGCCGGCAGTCCTCGGGCTGGCCGCCGGTCTGGTCCGCGACGAGCCGAACCCGTGGACCCGGGCGCGGGCGATGTACGACTGGATGCGAGCGCGAGTCCAGCTAGCCGGCGAGCGGCGCGGCGATGTCGAGGCCACGCTTGCAGAGCGCAGCGGCGATAGCCTCGATGTGGTAGCCACCTTCGTGGCGCTGCTGCGCGCGGCCAACGTCCCTGCGCGCCCGGTGGCCGGCTACCTGGTGCAGGACCGAGGGTCGGTGGCAGCCCATTACTGGGCGGAGTTCTTCCTGCAGGGATTTGGCTGGGTGCCGGTAGATCTGGTGCTCGGCTCCGGAGCTGTGGCGGTGCCGCTGGACCCGGAGGCAGGTGCCGCCAACTTCTTCTTCGGCAATCTGGACAATCGCCATCTGGCGTTCAGTAAGGGGCTGGTTCGTACCGAGCAGCTGACCGCCAACGGCCGGACGGTGCAGCGGCCTGCCACCGCCAACCTGCAGCTGCACCACGAGGAGGCCTCCGGCGAGCTGCAGGCTTACACCTCGCGCTGGGGAGAGCTCGAGGTAGTGGGCGTCTACTAACGCTGCCCGGCGTGGGTGTAGCGGAGGTTGTAATGCACCGCCGCCACATCCGCATCGGCCTGCAGGGCAGCGCGAATCGCCGCACGTTCCTGACCGCCGCCGAGAGTCACCAGGCTCAGCGGACCATCGCCGTCGATGGTGGCGCCCACCGCGTTGGCCAGCCGGGCGCGGGCGCTCGCACGGTCTGCCACGCCGGGTCGCCACTCGACCACCAGGCTGTTGGCCAGCGCGCTGGCGGGTACGACGGATACCGGTATCTCCAGCACGTCGTCGCTCGGGAGCCCGGAGAGCGGATCGAGCGACGCCATGGGGCGGGGCGGATAGGACCCCAGCAGCGCGAAGGCGTCGAGGTTGCCGTAGCCGAAGTCCTCATCCCAGCCGGCCGGACCGATATCTACCGCTGAATCGGCCAGCATCGAGCGTGCCTCGTTGAGCGTGATGTCCGGGTCCACGGCCGCCACGAGGGCCAGGGCGGCGGCCACGTGCGGGGTAGCGAATGAGGTGCCGTCCTGGGCGGCGGTCTCCCAGGTGCACGTCATCGGGCAGCTCTGCGCTGCTGAGAGCGTAAGCACCCCGTCGCCGCCGTCGATGGCGTTTCCGCCCGCGGCCACCACGTCGAGGCCGTCGCCATAGTTGGAGTAGCTGGCGCGACTGCCGTCGGAGCCGACCGCGCCAACGGCGATGGTGTGTGGGGATCGCGCTGGCCAAAAGAGTGGCAGGTCCTCGTTGGCGGTCGCCGCCACAGGAATCGCCCCGGCCGCCGCTGCGTCCGCCACCGCCAGCTCCATGACCGCGTCGTAGCGCTCGCCGCCGAAGCTCGTGTTGAGGATCTTCGCCGGCGTCTTCGGCACAGTCCCCGAGTCGTTGTCCAGGCCTGCGGCGTAGCGAATACCCTGGGCGATGTCGTAGCTAGTGCCGCCGCCGCATCCGAGCACCCGCACCGGCAGCACACGAAGGCGTGCCGATACTCCCGGCACCCAGTGCCACGCCAGGCCGGCCACGTCGGTGGCATTGTCGGTGTCGGCCGCGATGATGCCCCCCATTGCAGTGCCGTGCCACGAGTTTGAGGGGAGGCCATACGGAGGGGGGCACACTGCAATCCCGTCTCCTGCGTCTTCGGCGACCGGATCGATCCCGTCACCGTCTAGCGACAGCTCGGGCGTGCTCATGAAGTCGTAGCCCTGCCCTGTCAGCAGACTACCGTCGAGGTCCTCGTGGGGGTCGCCTTCGGCGTCGTCGATCACATAACCGGTGTCGATCACCGCAACGACTACATCTTCGAGCGGTCCGAGGACCCCTTCCGCCAACGCATCCCACACCTTCGGTAACTGGTGCATGCATAGCGCCCACTGCGCGGTACCCGGGCACAGGGGGTCGTACTCGGGGTCGTCGGGATCGTCAGTGTCGGTGAAGGCCGGCAGTGCCCGCACCGTCGCGACCACCGCGGTAGCCGAACCGGACGCCTGCACGCCGAACAGCGTGTCGAACTTTGCGGTGACGGAAAGGGTGTAGCTGCCGGCCAACAGATGCTGTGGGGCGCGATACGAGCGGGCGGTGGCGTCCAGCGAGATCTCGGCGGCGCCATCCAGCGATACGCTTACGGTACGTGGCTGATTGAGGCCGACGATCGACCACTCCCAGATCGGCCGAGAGTTGTAGTCGCCCAGGATCGACTGATAGACGCTGACCTCGACCTGCGGAGCGGCCAACAGAGAACAGCCCACCAGGGTGGAGCTGCCAAGCAGCGCGACCAGGAGGCCGCACCGCGCGACGAGAGCTTCGCTCAGACTATTGCGCCTTTAGTGATCCCCGAGCACGCGCCTTGTTGATTTTTTCCATGCGCTTGAAGTACTCGGTCTGCTTGACGATCTCCTGCACGTCAGTGGCGTGGATGCGGTTATCCATCAGCTTGAGCTTGGAGTTCTCCAGCATCTTCTGCACCTGCACGTTCCCGTCGCTCGCGGAGTAGCCCACCATGTTGATGAGCTCCTTGGCGCCAAAGTCGAAGGTGTAGGGAGCGGCGCTGTCGGTGGCGATGCGGTTCTTCTCCAGCTGCAGATACAGCTGGTCGTACAGGCGGCCCAGCGGGTCGCCGACCGCTGCGTTCACCAGCGTGCGTTTCACCGTCCAGATGCGCTCGGCGAGGGTGGTGGTCAACCGCGTAATCAGCTGTGCCTGGGTCTGCACCATGCGGCCGAAGTTGTCCTTGTTGACAACGAGCACGGTCACCTCGTCGTCGTGGGCAATCGCCGACGCACTGCGCGGCTTGTTCTCGAGCAACGCCATCTCGCCGAAGAACTCACCGGGCTTCAGCAGCGCAATCAGGATCTCCTGATCGTCGACGATCTTCGAGATCTTCACCCGTCCCTTCTGGATGATGAACATCTCCCCGCCGGGCTCACCTTCGCTAAAGATCATGGTGTTCTTCGGGTAGGTGCGGCCCATCGAGTCCGTTACGTCCGAGCTACTCAGATGTACCGCTTTGGCGTACGGCTTGATCTTGTCCAAGCGCTCCTTGGCCACCGGAGCATGCTCTCCGTCTGAGCAGTACTGCAGGTAGCGGTAGTAGGCGTAGAACGCCTGGTTGAACTGGTTCTGCCGGGCGTAGTACTCGGCCACCGTGAACAGGTGCGCCGGCCCCTCGTCGGCGGTGCTCTTGAACGAGACGCGGGTAAGCGCCTCGTCGAGGTAGCGCATTCGCCGGGAGAACTCGAGGATGATATTGATGGCCACCGGTGTGTTGCGCTGAATGAGCAGACCGAACTGGTCGCGGTGTACGGAGATGAGCGACACGTCCGACTGCGCCATGGCCGTCTCGACGTGGCTGTGCGACGACATGGTCGAGACGACACCGAAGAAATCGCCCGGTGCCAGCGGGCCGCTGTCGTTCTCGTTGGCCATCGGCACTTCGCTGGTGATACGGACGTTGCCGGCGCGAATTATGTAGAAGTGGTCAGCGTTGGGCTTGCCCTCGACGGTAAGATAGGCGTCCTTGGGAAAGCTGACGATGGAGAGCTGCGGACCGGCGTTGGCCATCGTTTACCGAGAAGAACGTTGAAGAATGAGGCACGGTACGGTCCTCCGTGGCTCGGAGTCGCACCAGTCCACTGCGGCCGCAATCCGACCCTAGCTGCGAAAGTGTAGGAGCGGCCTATCGAGGTGTCAACGAAGCCGAGAACGTAGCGCTGGGACGGGGGAGCGAAGGCGCCGACCGGAATCGAACCGGTGCATAAAGGTTTTGCAGACCTCTCCCTTACCACTTGGGTACGGCGCCGCAGTTGAGCGAAGCTAGCAATATGCAATAGGGTTTGGCAAGCAACCGGCCCTTGTGCGTATCTTGGGGCCGTTCCTCTATGCCTGCCCGCCGCCGCAGCTCCAGTACCCCGACCCGCAAGACGCAACGCGACTCCAAGGGCTCCGCATCCGCTTCTGCTGAAGCGGCCGAGCCCGCGGGCGGGGAGGCGGACGTAGCGGCGGTGCCGGCGCAGGCCGCCTCCCCGCAGGAGGCGCTCCTTCCCTCCAACGCGGACCTCACCCAGCTGCTGCACAAGTCGATGACCCGGCTGGAGAACTGGCGCATCGAGCTGGAGACCAACCCGAATCCGCGCATGGTGCACGTGTTGCGCAACATACTCGGCCACATCGAATCGATGGCCCGCATCACCGAGAGCAAGGCGGTGTTCTCCTACAAGCACCTGTCCCGTCAGATGTCGGTGCTCATCGGCGAGGTGGCGCAGCTCAATCTGGCGATTACCGAATCCCTGGACGAAGACGACATCATCAATTCCCGGGAGGAGAAGCGGATCAATGCCGGGCTCAAGACGGTAGTGGAGGCGGCGGTCGAGCTAATCCGCATAGTGCAGCAGGGCTTCATGCTCGGCCGCGACCGCCCGGCATTGACCTACACCGGCAACGGCACCGCGGAAGCGTCGGCCGATCGCGAGGAGGCAGAGTGATAGCAGGTCCCCTGCAGCTGCTGGCACCCGACGGCACCGTGCCCGCCGGTGAGGCCGTCGATGCCTACGCCGACTACAGAATGGACGCCGCGCAGCTGCTCGCGGCGTACCGCTTCATGGTGAGCGCCCGCGCCGCCGACGAGTGGGCGTTCAGTCTGCACCGCCAGGGCCGGCTCCACACCTACGCGCCCTCCACCGGCCAGGAAGCCAACAGCGTCGGCTCTATCATGGCGCTGCGCCAGGATGACTGGTTCGTGCAGAGCTACCGGGAGCTGGGTGGCCTGATGGCGCGCGGGGTGCCCCTGTCCAACTACTTCCTGTACTGGCTTGGCTACGAGGCCGGCAACGACAACGAGGTGGACGAGTTCCATCTCATGCCGGTGGCGATCCCCATCGCCTCCCAGCTGCCGCATGCGGTCGGCCTCGCCCAGGCCGAGCGGTATCTCGGCACCGACCGCTTGGCGATCGGCTTCATCGGTGACGGCGGCACCTCCGAGGGCGACTTTCACGAAGCGATGAACTTCGCAGGGGTGTGGAAGGCGCCGGTGATCATCTTCGTGCAGAACAACCAGTACGCCATCTCCCTGCCTCGTTCGCGACAGACCGCCTCGAACACCATCGCCGAGAAGGCTGGCGCATATGGCATGCGGGGCGTGCAGGTGGACGGCAACGACGTAACCGCCGTGTTCGCGGCCACCGCAGAGGCGGCGGAGATCGTTCGATCGGGTGGGCTCCCCACCCTCATCGAGGGAGTCACCTATCGCGTTGCCGCCCACACCACCTCCGACGACCCGAACCGCTATCGGGAGATAGACGAGGTGGCGGCGTGGAAGAACCGCGACCCGATCGTGCGGCTACAGAAGCTGCTGCGTTCCCGGGGACTCGCCAGTGAGGAGGAGCTGCAGGCCAGTATCGAAGAAGCGCGGCAGCACGCGCGCGACGAGTTCGACCGTGTCGAGGCATCGGCCGCCCCTGCCCTGGAAGAGGGCTTCCAGCACCTGTATGCGGAGCTGCCGCCCCTGCTGCAGGCTCAGCTGAGTGAACGGCGCCGCCTCCAGGAGCGAACGGGCAAATGAGTGGCGACGCTCGCTTACGCTCCGACGCTCGCGCCGAATCGAGGAGCACGGCATGAGTGCGGCCAATCTGGTCACCTCCGTGAACGCCGGTCTTGCCGTCGCGCTCGAGAGCGACGAGCGTGTGGTGATGTACGGGCAGGACATCGGCCGCAATGGCGGCGTGTTTCAGGCCACTGCCGGGCTGCAGGAGCGGTTCGGGGAACGACGGGTCTTCGACGTGCCCCTGGCCGAGAGCGGCATCGTCGGCACCGCGATTGGCATGGCGGTAGCCGGTCTGCGGCCGGTGGTGGAGATGCAGTTCAGTGGCTTCGTGTATCCGGCATTCAACCAGATTGTCTCCCACGTCGCGCGTCTGCGGAATCGCACGCGCGGGAGCATGAGCCTGCCGATGGTCATCCGCATGCCCTACGGGGGGGCGGTGCGCGCTCTGGAGCATCACAGCGAGAGCATGGAGGCAATCTTCGCCCACGTACCGGGGCTGAAGGTGGTAATTCCTTCCACCCCCCACGACGCCAAGGGCCTGCTGCTTGCTGCCGTGCGCGACCCGGATCCGGTCATCTTCATGGAGCCCAAGCGGCTCTACCACTCGCCACAGCAGGAAATACCGGAGGGCGACTATGAGCTGCCCCTCGGGCAGGCTCGCGTCGTTCAGGAAGGCGACGCGGTAACGGTCATCGGTTACGGTGGCCAGATGCGGGATATCCGCGCCGCCGCTGCCCATCTGAAGCGGCAGGACATCGCCATCGAAGTCATCGATCTGCGAACGATCTACCCCTTCGACCAGGAGACGGTAGTCGAGTCGGTGCGGAAGACCGGGCGCCTGCTAGTGGTCCACGAGGGGCCGCGATCGTTCGGCGTCGGCGCCGAGATCGTCAGTTTCGCGACCGAAGAGGCATTCATGTACCTAGACGCCCCGCCGCGGCGCCTCACCGGCACCGACACCATCATCCCGCTGCCGGCGTCCGAACACTTCTATTTTATGCAGCCGGAGCACATCGTCGACGCGGTGTTGGAGCTGATCGAGACCTAGACGCCTATGAGCTTCGAATTCAAGTTTCCCGATTACGGTGAAGGGCTCACCGAGGGCCGCATCCTGGAGTTCCGCGTCAGCCCCGGCGACCACGTGGCTGCCGGCGATGTGCTGGCGGTCGTGGAGACCGACAAGGTGGTGGCCGAGGTCGAATCGCCCAAGAGCGGGACGCTGCTGAAGTTCGGCTCGAAGGCCGGCAATCAGATCAGCGTCGGCGAGACTATCGCCTACATCGACATCGAAGACGGCGCCGACACCGCGGACAACGGGTCCGGTGGCGACAACGGTGGCGCCGCCGGTCGCACCGATCGCCGCGCGCTTATCGGCACCATCGACTCGAGTGAGAGCGTCCTTGCACCGAGCGACGAGCTGGCAACACGCGCCCGGGATGAGCGGAAGAGGGCCAACGGATCTCCGGTCGCCTCGGCCGAGCCAGCGCGCGCCCCCCACAGCATCACACCGGCGGCGCGCCGTCGGGCCAGGGAGCTGCAGGTGGACCCGGCCAGCTTCGAGTCGGGCTTGCGGGTACGCCGGCAGGACGTCGAGGCCGCCAGCCGCCCGGCTGCAGGCACGCCTGGCGGCCCGTCGACGCCGAGCGCACCGGCTCTGGCCCAATCGAGCGCCCGCAGCGCGCATGCCGGCATTCCGCTCATCGACGACCCGCTGATCGCCCCAGCTGGCGCCGGGCAGGGCGAGGCGATCGAGCTGACCATTCTCCGCAAGACCATCGCCCACACCATGGAGACCAGCCGCAAGATCCCAACGGCAACGGTCTACGACGTGGGGGTGGTCGACGATCTGGTGGACCTGCGCGAGCGGGTGAACCGCGACCGCGAGGTGAGGGTCAGCTTTCAGCCGTTCTTCATGAAGGCGCTGGCCACCGCCCTCAAGCGGTATCCCGTGCTCAATTCACACTTCAACCCGCTCTCCGAGGAGATACGCCTGTTCGCCGACGTCAACATCGGCTTTGCAGTGCACACGGAGGCTGGGCTGATGGTGCCGGTCATCCACAACGTGGATACCAAGACCATCCGCGAGATCGATGCCGAAATGAAGGAGCTGGTAGAGCAGGCCAAGAACCGGACCATCGCCCTCGAGCTGCTGCGCGGTGGCACCTTCAGTCTCACCAACTTCGGTCCGTTCGGCGGCCTCTATGCGTCGCCGATGATCTACCCACCGCAGGTGGCCATCATCGGAGCGGGTCGGTTGCATCAGGAGCCGATCGTGCAAGACGGCGAGGTAACGGCGGCGTGGGTGCTCCCGGTATCACTGGCATTCGACCATCGCGTCGTCGACGGTGTTCCTGCCGCGTCGTTTACCGCCCACTTCCTGGAGCTGCTGCGCTCGCCGCAGGAGCTCTTCGTCTCGATGTAGCCGAGCTTCCTCACTCGGCGGTGGCCATCGGGTTATGAAGGCGCCCCAGATTCGGACCCCGTGGCCCGACGCCCCGCAGCGCTGGCTGGCAACGACCAGCTCGACCATGGACGAGGCCGCCTCCCTACAGCGGAAGGGCGCGCCGCACGGCACCTTGATCGTCGCCGATCACCAAACAGCCGGCCGTGGTCGCAACGGCAGAACGTGGGTAAGCGCGCCTGGCAAGAACCTTCTGTTCAGCGTGCTGCTCGACACGCAGGTCGTGGCGCCATCGGCGCTGCTGCCGCTGCGGGTCGGCGCAACCGTCTCACTTGCTATCGATGAGCTCGTCGCGTTGCACGGGAGCGACGGCGCTCGGCCGCAGGTCAAGTGGCCCAACGACGTGGTGATGGGCGGTCACAAGGTGGCGGGTGTGCTGTGCGATCTGAGCGGCGATCGCGTCATCGTTGGTGTCGGCGTCACCTGCAACCAACGCCGCGGGCTGCCAGACGGACCATACGCCGCGCGGTCCTTGCGGCAGCTGCTCGGTGTTCGGGTGGATCGCTGGGCGCTGCTCGAGAGCGTACTGCAGCACCTGCACCAGACGGTGGCAGTGGCGCCAGATCGCGGCGCGGCCTCGGTCTCCGCCATAGAGACTCTCCTCTACGGAATGGGCATGGCCGTGTCGATCGACGAGGCGCCGCGGGGGCTACCGGATCGGGGCGTGGTGGAGGGGCTCGCCGCCGATGGCGCGCTGCTCGTCAGAGATCAGCATGGCCAGACGCACCGCTACTATTCCGGTCGACTGCTGCCAGCGGCGGCACCTTCCAGGATCTCATCGCGCACCTGACGCAACTCCGCCACCGAGAGCGCGCGATCGCTGATCGCCACCGCGAACACCATGCTGTTGCCGGCGAACCGACCAGCCGCCTGATCCTCACTCGGCATGAGCTGCACCTCGCGGACGAGCGCCCTGCGGCGCCACGACGGCGCCCTGGTCCGGAGCGCCTTGGTACCAGCGTCGACTCCAATCGGACCAGGCAGGCGTCGCGCCCGCCGCCGTCGAGGCGCGTCACCACCAGCCCCCCGGTAGCGCCGGTGTGCAGCTCGATGGAGGTGCCGGCGGCGGCAAGGCCCGGCGCGAGCGAGACGGGCTGCCCCTCGCCCCGCGGCCACCTCGCTGTGGCGGTAATGGATCCGTCGGCCGCCGCGCCGGGGGAGAGCGGCAGCGCCAGCGGCACCACCCGCTGCAGGCCCGCGGGCTCGGCCTCGCAGGAGACCGATACCTGTATCGCGAGCTCCCCGGCGGCCGCTACCAGGTAGTCGATGGCCAGGGTCATCGCCCCAGCGGGGAGCGCCAACACTTCGCGCAGGCCGCCGTCGAAGGCGAACGCACTCACCGATTGAAAAGACAGGGCGCCTGCCGCGGTGGTCACGTAGGAGCGGATCGGCTCGCTATCCGCCGCCAGTCCAGAGCCCCGAAATAGCAGACGGCACAGGCGGCCGTCCTCGAAGTCTGCCTCCACGCCGGCCCCCGCCAGGCTCGCCTGGCCCGGCATACTCGCGGTAAGGGTGCGTTGGCTGGTCTCCAGCGTGATGGCGGCATCCGTGGCGTCCGCCCCATCGCCCGCGAGCAGGCCCAGCAGCCGGTCGCAGTGCCGCCGCGGCGCGCCACCGTGCCAGGCTCGCCGGCGAACAGCCCACGTTGGCGGTGGCCGCCACGCCCGCGACTGCCGCCGGCGCTTCCTCCGCCCGACTGCGCGAGGTGCGGTCGTCTCCGGCGCTGGAATCGTCCGGGTCGGGCGGCACGTCTGACAGCGTGAGCAGGCGCCCGCCCGCGCCCACCAGAATCGCCAGCGCCGCCACGATAGCCGGCAGTGCCGCCGCGTCTCCGGGGTCGATCAGCAGCATGGTGCGACCGCTGGGGAGCGCCGCGGCGCAGACGGCAACCTCCGCCGCGAAGGCTTCGGCCACTGAACGCCGGCCGATCTGGGGTGCCGCAGCTGTCAGTGTGTCTGCGGCGGAGTAGTGGCAGAACCTGGAGACCGGTGCCGGGGGAAGGCTGGCGCAGCTAGCGCCGTCCACGCCCAACCAGCGAAACCCCGCCGACCGAGCGGCCTGCGTCAGCGGCAGCCACGGCCCGGGCGCCGAGGGCAACAAGACATCGCACACCACACCGCAGAGGTCCTCGATGCCGGTGTGCCAGCGGTTGCGGCGTGCCCAGCGGAGCTCCCGCGCTAGCTCATCGTCGGTAAGCAGGAGATGGGGGGCGTCGGCGTGGCCGGCGGTGGCGTCACCGCGTCGCCGGATGCGGACCTTGATCCCGGTGACCAACGTGTCCCAGCCGGCGTCGGAAGGCACCGGGACCTTCTGCGACGCGCTTACCCAGGTAAGCGGCGAGCCGGCCAGCTCGCGTTTCCACAACGTCAGCAGCGCCTCGGCGCTGCGATAGAGATCCTGTCGGGTGGTGCTGTGCCGATCCAGCCGGAATCCGACGGCAAGATCGCACGCAACGATCTTACGGCGCCGAATCATCGTTGTGCCGGAAGAATTTCGTCGAGGTGTTGATGCTGACTCAGCGAGTTTGTATCTTACGGCCGAATCCTACTTACATCCAATCCTAGATCGTTCACCTGCAGGAGCTCAGTATATGGCGAAGCAGTTGCAGTTCGATGAATCTGCACGCAAAGCGTTGCTACGCGGGGTGGATAAGCTGTCCACCGCGGTCAAAGTAACGCTCGGTCCGAAGGGACGTAATGTCGTCCTCGACAAGAAGTTCGGTGCCCCCACCGTCACCAACGATGGCGTAACCATCGCGAAAGAGATCGAGCTGGAGGACCCATTCGAGAACATGGGCGCTCAGATGCTCAAGGAAGTGGCCACCAAGACCAACGACGTGGCTGGCGATGGGACTACCACCGCCACCGTGCTCGCGTACTCGATGATCCGCGAGGGTCTCAAGTCGGTCGCCGCCGGCATCAACCCGATGGAGATCAAGCGTGGCATCACCAAGGCCGTCGACGCGGCGGTTGGCGACGTCAAGAAGAACTCCACGGAGATCAAGGAGAAGGGCGAGATCGCTCAGGTGGCCGCCATCTCCGCGAACAACGACTCCGACATCGGCAGCCTCATCGCCGACGCGATGGAGAAGGTCGGCAAGGACGGCGTCATCACCGTCGAAGAGTCGAAGTCGATGGAGACCAACCTGGAAGTGGTCGAGGGCATGCAGTTCGACCGCGGCTTCCTGTCGCCCTACTTCGTGACCAATCGCGACACCCAGGTTGCCGTCTACGAGTCGCCCTACATCCTCATCCACGAGAAGAAGATCTCCAACATGAAGGATCTGCTTCCTGTCCTGGAGAAGATCGCTCAGGCGGGTAAGCCCCTCCTGCTCATCGCCGAGGACATCGAGGGCGAGGCGCTGGCCACGCTGGTGGACTACACCATCAATCGGCACGGCTGAACCGGCGGAACCCGCGCCGCCGGTCCGGGCGTTGACTGATCGAGGACTCTGACAGGTTCGATGAGTCGGCTGCTTTGAAGGAGGCAAGCACGGTGACGTGGCATCCGCATGCCAACAGGTTCAAGACCTTCCTGTTGCTGGTGGTGTTCTCGGGTCTGATCGTCGGTGTGGGCGCCATGTTCGGGCGCAACATCATGTTCCTGGCGGTGTTGTTCGCCGTGGGCATGAACGCCTACGTCTACTTCAACAGCGACAAGCTGGCGCTTCGCGCCATGCACGCGCAGCCGGTCAGCGAGATGCAGGCGCCGGTGATGTACAAGATCGTGCGCGAGGGCCTCGAGGCAGGAGCCCTCGGTTTCTCGACCAGTCGC
>CAJWOB010000025.1 GCA_913043885.1 uncultured Spirochaetaceae bacterium
CTGACCGGCGAACGGCTCATCGCTCAGTACGGTTGCTACGCCTGCCACGACATCGCTGGCTTCGAGGACGCCAAGCCGATCGGCACCGAGCTGACCGACATCGGCCGCAAGAACATCCACCAGTTTGACTTCGGCTTTGGCGAAAACGACGAGGGCGAGCACATCGAGCACACCCGCGTCGGCTGGTGGGAGGCCAAGCTCACCAACCCACGGATCTTCGATCGCCACAAGGACATCGAGCCGCTGCAACGTTCGCGCATGCCCAACTACCGGCTCACCCACGAGCAGGTGGAGGCAGCGGTGACGGCGCTGGCCGGCTTCAAGGACGTCGATGCCAGCACCAGCGCTATTGTGCCGCGCACGCCGCAGCGGCTGCGGATCGAGGCGGGTGAGCACCTGGTGCGGCAGCTCAACTGTCAGGGATGCCACGTTATTCAGGGCGAGGGTGCGGCGGTGGAACCGACCATCCGCGAATGGCTGGTTCGCTTCGACGGACGCTCGGACAACGAGGCCGCAGCACTGTCCTCCAGTTTCGCTCCCCCCAACCTGGTGGGCGAAGGAGCCAAGGTGCAGACCGACTGGTTGTTCGAGTTCCTGCACGCACCGGAGGACATCCGCCCGTGGCTGAGTGCGCGCATGCCGACCTTCAACCTGAGTGCTGAGGAGCGCAACACGCTCATCAGCTACTTCACCGCCCTCGATGGCGCAGACTACCCGTTCGTGGAGACGGTCGAGCCACAGCTCACCGCTGCCGAGCGCGCGTCGGCTCTGACCATGTTCTCGCCGCAGTACTTCAACTGCACCTCGTGTCACATCCAGGGCGATCAGCTGCCAACCGGACCGCAGGACAGCTGGGCGCCCAACTTTGCGTTGGCGGCGGAGCGGCTGCGACCGGAGTGGATTGTCGATTGGATACGGGATCCATCGAGCTTGCTGCCGGGGACCAAGATGCCTTCCTTCTATCCGTTCGGGGCGCCCGATCAACTTGGCGGAGACAACGAGCGGCAGCTGCGGGTGTTGCGCGATTACCTGCTCACGCTGAGCGAGACTCCGTAGCCGGGGCGAGACATCAGGGCGTAACGCCCTGGCGTCTCGCCTAAGCGCCCCGAGGCGGGGCGCCGGTCCTACGCAAATGCTGACCGATCTCTCCATCGACGGGTTCCTGGCATTCGGTGCCGCCTACCCGCTGTGCTTCTGGGCCAACCCGCGGGCGCGGGTGGATGGCGGCTTCTATCGCTTCAATCTCGGCGTGGCGTGCTTCGTGCTGAGCCTGGGGGTCCTGGCGCTGCTGCTGGCACCTCCCGTCACCGCCGCCACGCGAGTGCCCACCACCGCGACTATTGGCGGCGTGGCGTGGCTGGTGCTCCTACTCGCCGTTACCTGGGCGGTGTGGCGCCGCGAACGACCATCACTTCTGCTGGTGTCGCTCCCCTCCGGGCTCGGTATCACCGTGGTGGCGGCGCTGGTGGCGGCGCGGACAGCCACGCTCGCCGACGCAGCGGCGACGGCCATGGCGACGGTAACCACGCTGGTGGGCGCGGGCGCGCTGGGCCTCGCCCTCTACACGATGATCCTCGGCCACTGGTATCTGAACGTCGAGCGGCTACCTATCGCCCACCTGTCAGCGGCAGTGTGGAGCTACGCCGCCCTGCTGGCGCTTCGGTTGGTGTGGAATGTGGTCGCGGTGTCGGCTCTGTCGATCGACTACCAGGGCCTGCCGCTGCCGGTGTGGCGGTTCATCGCCACGCTGGATGGCTTCCTTCTGGCGGTTGGCATCTTCTTCGGCACCGTGCTGCCGCTGGTGGTAGCGCTGTTGGTCCAGCGCACGTTGGCTGCCAAGTCGACGCAGGCGGCCACCGGCCTGCTCTACGTGGTGGTGCTGGCGGCGATCATCGGCGACTTCACCTATCGGTTCTTCCAGCTTCGCTATGAGGCGTTCCTCTGACCCCGCAGCTGGTGACCGTATGCGACAACTGCGCTGAGGGGGTGATAGCGACCGCCCCTGGCTGGAACGCCCAGAACGGGGCGCCATCCGCGGTGTCGTGTCCGAAGTGTCGCCGAGAGTGGCGCGTCGACGCTGCGGCGCGCGGCTTCGAGCGGTGCTGCGTGTGCGGTGGTACCCGCTTCTACCGGCAGAAGATGTTTCCGCGGTGGCTGGGCATCGGGCTGGTGGTGGTCGGCGCCATCGCCAGCATCTGGACCTACGGTCTCAGCCTGGTGGCGGTGTTCGTCATCGATCTTCTCATCTACCGCGCGGTACCGGAGATGGCGGTCTGCTACCTATGTCGTGCCGAGGTGAGGGGTGTGCTGCTGCCGGAGAGGGTGCTGCCGTTTCGCCACCACCTCGCCGAAGGCTATGAAGCGCGTCGCACCCAGTGGCTGCAGCGGGTGGCCGCGGTCGCGGCCGACCTCGCGGTCGAAGGTGGCGGCACCGAAACTGCAAAAAAGGCCGATTCCTTGACACCTTCGGGCGATTCCGAACACGATCCGCCGGGTCCGTGAGTTTCTCGTCATCATGCTGACTGCTGTTACATCATCCGTCGTACGCCTGACCGTCTGGGCCGTCCCGGTCGCGATGTGCGTCATCCTCGCCGGCTGCGGCGGCGGCAGCGCCGTAGACCGCGTCAACGAAAGCGTCTCTGGGCTGCCCGCGCCGAGTGGAGCGTCCACCGAAGCGCGCCCGACGGTGTCCGCCGCCGATCTGAACGCCACGATTAGCGGCCGGGTATCGTTCGAAGGCGACGTGCCACGGCTGGGCGTCATCAACATGGCCACCGAGCAGGTGTGCGATGCGGCCAACAAGCAGAACCCGCAGCGCGGCGAAGAGTGGGTTGTCGGCGAGGGTGGCGGGCTAGCCAACGTGCTGGTGCAGGTCAAGACCAACCTGCCGGCCTTCGACCATGCCGCGCCGACGGAGCCGGTGGTCTTCGATCAGGCCGGCTGCGTCTACAGGCCGCACGTGTTTGGCATTCGCACCGGACAGACCTTGCGAATCCTCAACCCCGACCGGATAACCCACAACGTCAACGCGCAGCCCAAGGTCAACCGCGCATTCAACGCCGGCATGCCCGGCGTACAGACCCAGCTGGACCGCACTTTCGACGACGTAGAGACCACACCCTTCTCGGTGCGCTGCAACGTGCACCCATGGATGACGGCGTGGACGGCGGTGCTAGATCATCCCTATTTCGCGGTGACCGGGCCCGACGGCAGCTTCACGATTCCCGACCTGCCAGCCGGTACCTACGAGCTGGAGATGTGGCACGAGGTAGCAGGAGTGCAGACACAGACCATTACCGTAGGCAGCGACGCCACCGCTGAGGCTAGCTTCGCGGTGAGCGTGCGGTAGGAGCGGCCAAGGATGGGGGAGCTGCAAGCCACTCATGCCGCGGCCCACGAGGCGCACGGCGACCACGCCGAGAGCTTCATCCGCAAGTACGTCTTTTCGACCGACCACAAGGTCATCGGCGTCCAGTACGGCGTAACGGCGCTGGTCTTCCTGGCGGTCGGTTTCTTCCTGGTGCTGCTGATGCGCTGGCAGCTGGCGTACCCGGAGCAGCCGATGCCGTTACTGGGCGGCTTGTTCGGCAATCGGATGACCGATGCCGGGGTAATGACGCCCGAGTTCTACAACCAGCTGGGTGCCATGCACGGCACCATCATGGTGTTTCTCGGCGTAGTCCCGCTGGCGGTCGGTGCCTTTGGCAACTATCTGGTGCCACTGCAGGTGGGGGCGCCCGATATGGCGTTCCCGAAGCTGAACATGGCCAGTTACTGGCTGTACTTCCTCGGCGGGATCATCATGCTGGCCAGCTTCTTCCTGCCCGAGGGATCGGCCCGCTCGGGATGGACCTCCTACCCGCCGCTGGCGGTGCTAGAGCCGGGCGGACAGACCTGGTGGCTCATCGGCATGGTGCTGCTGATCAACTCGTCGCTCCTCGGCTCGGTCAACATCATCGTCACCATCGTGCAGCTGCGGGCGCCCGGCCTGCAGTTCATGCGCCTGCCGTTCCTGGTGTGGGCGCAGCTGGTTACCTCGTTCCTCCTGCTGCTAGCGTTTCCGCCCCTCGAGGTTGCCGGCTTCATGCAGCTGCTCGATCGCGTGGCAGGCACCAGCTTCTTCATGCCGACCGGGTTGGTGGTGGATGGTCAGGCGGTGGCATTCAGCGGCGGCGGCAACGCGCTGCTGTGGCAGCACCTGTTCTGGTTCCTTGCGCATCCCGAGGTCTACGTATTGATCCTGCCGGCGATGGGGATCGTCGGCGAGATCGTCGCCAACAACACGCGTAAGCCGTTGTGGGGCTACAAGACCCTCATCTACTCGGTGTTGTTCCTCGGCGGAATGAGCTTCATCGTCTGGGCCCACCACATGTTCCTGACGGGCATGGGAACGGCGATAAGCACCTTCTTCCAGCTCACCACGATGATCATCTCGGTACCGTCCATCATCATTCTGACGGTGCTTATCATCTCTCTGTGGGGAGCGTCGATCCGCTTTTCCACGCCAATGCTGTTCGCTCTAGCGTTCATTCCCATGTTCGGGATCGGCGGCCTCACCGGATTGCCGCTCGGACTATCGGTCGCGGACATCCATCTCCACGACACCTACTACGTCATCGGGCATTTCCACTTCGTGGTGGCGCCGGGGACGCTGATGGCGCTCTTCGCCGGTATCTACTACTGGTACCCGAAGGTGACCGGGCGGCGGATGAACGACACGCTTGGGCGCTGGCACTTCTGGCCGACCCTTATCGGGCTAAATGGTGTGTTCCTGCCGATGTTTCTGGTCGGGATGGCCGGGGTATCGCGGCGTCTCTACGACGGTGGTACTACCTACGCCCACGCGCAGGACGTGCTGTGGCTCAACGAGGTGTCCACCGTCGCTTCGTGGCTGCTGGCCGCCGCCCAGGTGGTCTTCGTCATCAACTTCTTCCTGAGCCTGCGGAACGGCAAGAAGGTCGAGGACAACCCGTGGCAGGCCACCACCCTGGAGTGGGCCACCACCTCGCCGCCGTTGGGTCACGGCAACTTCGCGTCACCGGTAACCGTCCACCGTGGCCCCTACGAGTACAGCGTCCCGGAAGCGAGCAACGACTTCTCGCCTCAGCATCAAGAGAGCACGTGAGGTAATCGACTAACGTGGCTGAGATAGAGATCCCCTATAACTCGACCAATCACCCCGACACCGGCGTCTACAACGCCAAGCTCGGCATCTGGCTATTCCTGGCATCCGAGGTGCTGTTCTTCGGCGCGCTGTTCTCCTCCTACATCCTGCTGCGGGTGGGGGCCGGTGGCACTGCCGGCGACTGGCCGTTGGGCGCTGACTTGCTCAACGTGCCGTTGGCGACCTTCAACACCGTCGTCCTGATCAGCTCGAGCATGACGATGGTGATGTCGTGGGCGTCCTTGAAGAGCGGCAACTTCGACGCTTTCCAGCGCTACTTCGGCGCCACCATTGGCCTGG
Source organism: uncultured Spirochaetaceae bacterium (assembly GCA_913043885.1). Classification (GTDB taxonomy): domain Bacteria; phylum Spirochaetota; class Spirochaetia; order SZUA-6; family Bin103; genus Bin103. Next base: position 5,465 of record CAJWOB010000025.1, read on the forward strand.
CGCTGTTGTTCCTGCTGGTGAAGGGGCTGGAGTACTACGCCGAGATATTCCACCAGCGTTACCCCTCGACCAGCACGTTCCTGGCCACCTACTACACGATGACCGGTATCCACGCGCTGCACATCATCTTTGGCGTGGCGGTAAACGCATACCATTTCGTCAGCGCCAAGCGGCTGTACGCCGAGGAGCCGGAGCGTTTCACCAATCGGATCGAAGTGGCAGGTCTCTACTGGCACTTCGTCGACCTGGTGTGGATCTTTCTGTTTCCGGTGCTCTACCTGCTGTAGAACGGAGGCCTCATGGAGCACGACGTTACAAAGACCGTCCGCCTGTACATGGCGGTATTCGGCGGCCTACTGGCGCTCACTATCGTGACGGTATGGGCGGCCAGTTGGGAGACGGCGACAGGGCTGGGTGTGGTGCTGGCGCTGCTGATCGCCAGCACCAAGGGCACCCTGGTTGCCGGGTTCTTCATGCATCTGTTCTCCGACCGATTCCCGCTGATCGCTCGAGTCCTCGTGTTCTCGGCGGTGTTCTTCGTGGTGATGGTCGTGCTCGTCTTTCTCGGCTTCGTCGATAGCTTCGGCGCCAACCGGGCGCCCATCGGGGGCTGATCTGTCCCTAAAGGTCTTCCATATCGTTTTCGTGTCGATCGCAGGCCTTGGTCTGGCGTTCCTGTCGCTGTGGTGCTTCGTGTTCCTGGCCAACCGTAGCCCGCTGCTCGCCGTCGTCGGCGGATGTGGGGCGGCGCTCGGTGTGCTGGCCCTGTATCTGTTCGAGCGGCGTGTCCTGGCGTCGCTTCGCGAGGCCGGGATCTAGATGTCGAGCCGGGGCAGGCGAGTGGCGCGGGCGCGGACCATCGCCGCCGCCCTAACGGCGGCGATGCTGGGCAGCGGACTGCCTGCGGTGGCCTGCACGGTGTGTGTGGGCGATCCCTCTTCCCCACTTACCTGGGGCACCAACCGCGGCATCGTATTCCTTATCGGCACCATCGGCGTGGTGTACGCCGGTGTGGTGGCGTTCGTAATTACGTTCCGGCGTCGGCGGGCCGCCCGTCTCCGGGGGGACAGCGCGACAGGCGAGCTGGCGCTGCAATCGGCCTTAGCGGCCAAGAGTGTACAGGGCTGATGATCAAGATAGCGGAACTACTCGGGGCGCCGATCGGCGCATCCGCCCACAGCGGACAGGTGGACACCGTGATCGGTGCCGTCCATGTCCTCATGATAGTGCTCTTCGTGGGATGGGGAGCGTTCTTCACCTACGTGCTGATTCGCTTTCGTCAGAAGCGGAATCCCGCGGCCAACTACACCGGCACCAAGAGCCACGCCTCGCGGTACATCGAGGGCGCCGTGGCGGTAATCGAGGTGGCGCTCCTGTTTGGGCTGTCCGTCCCGGTGTGGGCGCGGCAGATAGCCAATCCGACCCCCGCTGACCAGGCGTTGACGGTGCGAGTAGTGGCTCAGCAGTTCGCCTGGAACGTCCACTACCCGGGTCCGGACGGAGTGTTCGGCCGTAGCGCCGTCGATCTGATCAGCACCAGCAACCCGCTCGGCGTGGATCGCGACGATATCTTTGGCCGCGACGACGTCGTATCGGTTGGCGAGCTGGCGGTACCGGTGGATCAGGTGGTACGCGTAGAGCTCTCCACGCTCGATGTCATTCACAGCTTCTTTCTCCCGGAGATGCGGGTGAAGCAGGATGCTATCCCGGGGATGGTCATACCGCTGAGCTTCACGCCTACCCAGACCGGCAACTGGGAGATCGCGTGTGCGCAGCTGTGCGGTGTCGGCCACTATCGGATGCGCGGCTTCTTCAACGTCCTCGACCAGCGGGGCTACGAGTCCTGGTTGGCCGAGCGGGCCCCCGAGCTATAACGCCGGCGGTTCAGCGCCGCTGTGCCTGAAGCCGGGCCTGCGGTGAGCGCAACTGATTCCCTGCCCGCGGTGCGCGTGCTGACCAAGGTGACGGCGGTCGCGACGCTGCTGCTTATCTTCATCGGCAGCCTGGTAACCAGCACCGGCTCCGGGCTGGCGGTGCCGGACTGGCCACTCTCGTTCGGCGGCCTGTTCCCACCGATGGTGGGGGGCATCCTCTACGAGCACGGCCACCGGGTGGTCGCCGCGTTCGTCGGTCTTCTCATAGTGATTCAGGCGGTAGTACTGACCCGCCGCGACTCGCGCCGCTGGGTAAAGACACTGGGGTGGGTTGCCGTGGCGGCGGTGTTGCTGCAGGGCGGGCTTGGCGGCCTCACCGTCATACTGCTGCTACCGACGGCAGTGTCCGCCAGCCACGCCATGCTGGCGCAGAGCCTGCTGTTGCTGACGCTGTTCATCGCCTACGCGACTTCGGGCGAATGGTCGCGGCGGGTGGGCGACCTAGAAGACTCGGGCAAGGACGCTGGCGCTTCCGCTCAGCGCAATCTGACCGCGCGCTGGTTGGTGGCGGCACTGGGCGCCAGCTACGTGCAGCTGTTCCTCGGCGCGCTAATGCGTCACACAGAGGCAGCGCTGGCGGTGCCGGACTTTCCGCTGATGGGGGGCCAGCTACTCCCGCTGTTCGACGAGGGGATGTATGCCCACATCGCCGCCGACAGGCGTGCCACGGCGTTGCCACCGGTGGTGGCGAGCCAAGTCGTGGTCCACGTGCTGCACCGGCTATGGGCGTTGGCTGTGGTCGCTGCAGTGGTGGCGGTGAACTACGTTGCCAGGCGGCGCACCACCCGGCAGCGGTGGGAGGTGCTGCAACCGCTTACATGGTTGAACTGGTTGGTCGGGCTGCAGGTGTTACTGGGCGCGGCCACGGTTATGACCGGGCGCGTACCGCTGGTTGCGAGCCTCCACGTCGTGGTCGGTGCCGCAACGCTGGCTACCATCGTGCTCGCACTGGTGCGGGTCGTCCCGGTGGCGCGCGGGGCTCCGGCATAGCCGTCGTGGGGGAGCCAGCAAGAGCACCGGCCGTAGCGGGGGCCGTCGGCACCGCCGCGGCGGGAATCGGCGCGGTCGCCGCCTACCGCTCCCTGGTCAAACCGCGTATCGCCTCACTGGTCGCGGTGGCAGTGTTCCTCGGCGGCTGGTTGGCCGGGCCCGTAAATTGGTGGGCCTTGGCCGCAGCGGTGGCCGCAACCGCGCTGGTGTGCGCCGGCGCGGGGGTGCTCAACAACGCGGTGGAGCGAGACGTCGATCGCCGCATGCGCCGGACGGCCGACCGCGCGGTCGCCAGCGGCCGGATCGGACCGGGGCCCGCTGCGGCCTTCGGCGTTGTCCTGGTCGCGGCAGGTCTGCTGCCGCTGCTGTTGCTCAGTTGGCAGGCTGCCGCGTTGGCGGCGGGGGCTGTGCTCCTCTACGTCGCCGTGTACACGCCGTTGAAGCTGGTGGCGTGGTGGAACACGCTGGTGGGAGCGGTGCCTGGAGCCATACCGCCGCTGATTGGCTGGGTGGTAGTGGCGCGGCAGCTCGACCTGGGCGCCTGGCTTGCGTTTGGCCTGCTGTTTCTGTGGCAGCTGCCGCACTTCTACGCGATCGCCTGGTTGTGCCGAGAAGACTACGAACGCGCCGGGATCCGCATGGCTACCGCGGCAGGACACCCGCCGGCACTGGTAGGCGCGCAGGTAGTGGGGGCGTCTCTGCTGTTGCTCGCCGTATGCGTGGCCTTGTTCTCACACGGCGTGGTCGGGATGGCTTTCCTGGCCGGTGGGCTGGCGGTCAGTATCGCCTTCGGCTGGACGGCGCTCGGCTTCGTGCGCGGACCCTCCGCAGCGTCGGCCCGCGCCCTGCTGCGGGCGTCGGTGTGGTATTTGCCCGCCTTGATGCTGGTACTGGCAGCTGATCGCGTCGTCACCGGCCTGATTGCCGGCGCCTAGGCAGGCCGCGACTAGGAGAGGAAGCGCTCGGCCTCGAGGGCGGCCATGCAGCCGGTACCGGCCGCGGTTACCGCCTGCCGATACACCTTGTCCTGGACGTCGCCACAGGCGAATACGCCCGGCTTGCTGGTAGCGGTAGAGGCGCCCGACGTGCGCAGGTACCCCGTGTCGTCCATCTCCAGCTGACCGTCGAGGAACTCGGTGTTGGGCTGATGGCCGATCGCGAAGAACAGCCCCCCGGCAGGGAGCGTCTCGGTATCGCCACTTGCGACGTCGCGGACGACGACCTCACTCAGCAGCGGATCGCCACGCACCTCTTCTAGCGTGGAGCTCCAGCGGACGATGACCTTCTGATTGTCCGCCACCCGCTGTTGCATTGCCTTGGAGGCCTGCATGACGTCTCGTCGAACGAGCATGGTCACACTACTGCCAAACCTGCTGAGGTAGGTGGCCTCCTCGGCCGCCGTGTCGCCGCCGCCGACCACAAACAGCGGCTTGTCACGAAACACGGGCAGTGCGCCGTCGCACACCGCGCAGGCGGAGATGCCGCGCTGCCACAGCCGATCGGTACCGGTAACGTCCAGACGCTTGGCGGTGGCGCCGGTGGCAATAATGATGGTCTTGGTGCGGATGTTGCCGGAGGCAAGCCGCACCTCATAGGGAGCCTCGCTCAGGTCCACGGACTCGACCGTCTCGGTAACGATGCGGGCGCCGCTTTTGATGGACTGTTCTCGCATCAGCTGCATCAGCGCGGGCCCCTCGATTCCGGAGGGGAACCCGGGAAAGTTCTCCACCTCCGTCGTCGTGGTGAGTTGCCCGCCGGCGGCCACGCCACCGGCCATGAATCCCTCGTACATGACCGGGTTCAGCACGGCCCGCGCCGCGTAGATAGCGGCGGTGTGCCCGGCTGGGCCGGACCCGATGATGACTACGTTCTCCACTGTCGCCATGGATTTCTCTCGAGGCTACGTCTGTAACCGGGACGACGCCACCTCCTGCGCCCTTACCCCGTTACGCCGCGGCGCGCGACTCGCGAGTAGTCCAGGGCTGGCCGGGACGACGACGGCGCGCCCTATCCGGGCCTATCCGACGCCCGTGCGGCAATCGGGGAGGCGCCGCTGGCGGCTTGGCGCGCAGCGGACAGTCTCCGGACGAGGTCAGCCGGCGAAGTTCGCTGCGACCTTGCCCCAGTCGATGACGTTGAAGAACGCCGCAATGTAGTCGGGGCGGAGGTTCTGATACTTGAGGTAGTAGGCGTGTTCCCAGACGTCCAGCCCCAGGAGCGGAGTGTCTCCCTGCATCAAGGGACTGTCCTGGTTTGCGGTGCTGTAGACGTCGACGCTGCCGTCGCCCTTCTTGACCAGCCATGCCCAGCCGCTGCCGAAACGATTGGTGGCGGCATCGGTAAACGCCTCTTTGAACGCCGCAAAGCTGCCAAACTTACGTTCTATTGCGCTGGCGAGATCACCGGACGGCTCACCGCCGCCGCTGCCGCTCATGGTCTCCCAGAACAGCGTGTGGTTGGCGTGGCCGCCACCGTTGTTCTGCACCGCGGCGCGCTTGTCGGCCGGGATCTGGTCGATGTCGGTCATCAACTTGTCGACGCTCCAGCTCGCGAGATCGGTGCCTTCGATAGCGGCATTCAGTTTGGTCACATACGCACCATGGTGCTTGTCGTGGTGGATGCGCATGGTCTGCTCGTCGATGTGGGGCTCTAGTGAGTTGTAGTCGTACGGGAGAGGGGGTACTTCGTGGGCCATTTTGGTTTCGCTCGCTCCTTACCGCGGAAGCTACTACCGGCCAGTTTTCTCGGTCAAGGAGCGGCCGGCGGCCCCCGCGTCGCGAGGTAGCGCGCCACCACCTGCTCCGCATCGCCCAGCGATAAGGTCTCCATCAGGGCCACCCGGAGGCGCTTTGCGGCGGGGAAGCCGGCGACGTACGCCTTGAAGTGGCGCCGCATCTCCACGAAGTTGCGGACCCCACCGAGAAGCCGGTCGAACAGCCGGGCGTGCTCGAGCATGACATGGAGCACGGTCTCGATCGGCAGATCCTGCTTGTCCACCTGCTCGGAGAATAGCCAGGGGTTGCCGAAAATAGCGCGGCCGAGCATGACGCCGTCCGCGCCGGTCTCCGCGGCGAGCTGTGCGGCATGCGCGAGGTCGCGGACGTCGCCGTTGCCGACGATCGGAATGCCCGTTCCGCGCGCGATGTCGACGGCGCGGGCGATCGCATCCCAGTGGGCGGGAACCGCGGACTGCTCGCGCATGGTCCGCGCGTGGATGGCGATGGCGGCGGGGACGGTGTCGAGCAGCGCCGGTAGCCACTCGTCGAGGGTGTCGCGGTGGATCCCGAGGCGCGTCTTGACTGACACCGGCAGTGGCGAGGCCCCCTCCTTGGTAGCGGTGACGATATCTGCAATGCGTTGCGCATCGCCGATCAAGGCGCAGCCGGCGCCCTGCCGGACGACGGCGCGATCGGGGCAGCCGGTGTTGATGTCGACCCCATCGAAACCGAGCTCGCGCGCCAACCTCCCGCACTGGTAGAATGTCGCCGGTCTCTTCCCGAATAGCTGTACCAATAGGGGACGTTCGAACTGAGCGAACTGCAGCTCCTGCAGAAGGCGCTCCCGCCCAGCCGAGCATAGCCCTTCACACGAGGTAAACTCCGTTACCATCAGGTTAGGCCGCCCGTGGGTGGCAATGACCTGCCGGAACGCGGTGTCGGTAACGTTCGCCATCGGCGCCAGCATGAAGAAGGGGCGCGGCAGTGCCCGCCAGAGGTCCTGGCGATGCGTTGGTTTGACTCCGCCCCGCGGCACAACTAGTGTCTCCTCCACAAGGTCTGCCATCGTGAGCTCTCCGACCACCTATCGCCGCAAGCCGCCGTGGATACGCACCCAGCTGCAGGCGCGTGCCGAGTTTGGCCAGGTACGGCGCCTGATGCGGTCGCAGGAGCTCCACACTGTATGTGAGGAGGCGCGCTGTCCCAACATCCACGAGTGTTGGGGCCAGCAGCGTACCGCGACCTTCATGGTCCTGGGCAGCGTGTGCACCCGCCGGTGCCGGTTCTGTTCGGTCGAAACCGGACTGCCCACCGAGCTGGACCATGCCGAGCCCGATCGGGTGGCGGATGCCGCCGCCAAGATGGGGCTGCGCCACGTCGTGGTAACCATGGTAACCCGGGACGACCTGAGCGATGGCGGCGCGGGCATACTGGTTGCTACCGTCGAGGCGATCCGAGCGCGCGGCGACGCCAGCGTCGAGCTGCTGACATCGGACTTCGCCGGCAACCGTGAGGCGCTGGGGGCAGTGCTGGCGAGCGAACCGGAGATCCTCGCCCACAACGTCGAGACGGTGGAGCGCCTCACCCCGACGGTACGCTCCAACTCCAGCTACCGGCGCTCACTGGATTTCCTACACCAGGCGCGCGCCTCGCGGCTGTCGGGCACCAAGATCAAGTCGAGCCTGATGGTGGGACTTGGCGAGAGTAGCGAGGAGGTCGCCACCACGCTGCGCGACCTGCGCGCCGTTGGCGTGGAGATGGTCAACATCGGCCAGTACCTGCAGCCGACCCGCAATCAGCAGGCGGTGGCGCGCTTCTGGGCGCCCGAGGAGTTCGCAGGTCTGCGCGCGTTGGCGGAAGATCTGGGCTTTCTGCATTGCGAGGCGGGACCGTTCGTGCGCTCCTCGTACCACGCCGACAGTCAGCTTGCAGCTACCGACCAACGGGCGGACAGCCGGCCGGCGGAGCGTCCGGGGCCCTAGGGAGTCGGCGGCGAGCTCTTCAGGAGCTTGTCGATGAGCACGAAGGCAAGCGCCGCCTGCTCGTCGCGACTCAGCTCCTTGGCAACTGACTCCAGGGCAGCCGCGATCCGTGGAGCGCTCGCAGTATCTTCCTCGGCGAGACGAAACGCCTCCGCGAGTTGCGTCCGATTGATGCAATACACCGATTCGCCGCCGGTGACGTCGACCGGCTGCACCGCCACCTCGAGAGCCCCGCTCTATAGACTGAAGCTCGCCCCGCACCCACACGCCTTGCTGGCGTTGGGGTTGGAGAAGCGGAAGCCGAGGCTGATCAGGTCGTCGGAGTAGTCGATGTGCAACCCGTCGACGTGCTGGGCACTGTTGCGGTCGGCAACGATGCGGACCGAGTCGCTCTGGAACGCGCAGCGGTCGAAAGGCGTTTCCGTCTCGTCGATGGAGGCCTCGTAGGTCATGCCGGCGCAGCCACCCTCGGTCACCCAGAGACGAAGGAACTTCTCGGCAGAGTCGGCCATTCGCCCGATCTCCGCCAGCGCCCGCTCGCTTACGTTGAGCATGGGTGCGGTGGCCAGCTCATTGGTCGCCATGGTGCCGATCACCCTAACGGTGGCGGTGAGTGCTGGTCAAAGCCGAGCCGCGGCATCCACGCTGTCCGTCACCGTTGCCGTCCCTGCCGCCGCGCACGGTACACTCCCGGCCACATGGTGAACCTGACTAGCCTACAGAGTGCGAAAACCGAAGAAGGCCCGGATGGTGTGTTCCGCACCACCCTCAGCTATGGCGACGAGGCGATGCTGTGCCACTTCAATGCCAAGCCGGGCGCCCGGATCCCGCTGCACAATCATCCGGCGGTACAGAGCGGGTTTCTGATCAAGGGCAGGGTGAAGTTCCAGCGCGGCGAGGGCGATGACCATTTCGTCGCCGAACCGGGGAGCAGCTACTTCTTCGGGCCCAACGAGTTCCACGCCGCCGAGGTTCTCGAGGATAGCGAGTTCGTCGAGGTATTCTCGC
>CAJWOB010000026.1 GCA_913043885.1 uncultured Spirochaetaceae bacterium
GTGGGTGGCTTCCTGGAGTCCTACACCTTGCTCTTGCTGATGTATGCCGGGCTGGCGGCCTTTGGGTTGACCACGGCGCTCCCCGGTTTGGCTTTCTCCCATCTGGAGTGGAAGGCTCTAAGCAATGCAGCCCTGACTATGGCGGGCATCACCACCATCATCGGAGCGGGCGGCATCGTGCTCGGTCTGATCGGTATGGTGCTCGGTCTGCTCGTCTTCGGCGAGCCCTCCTGGACCTGGGGCGCGTACATCGCGGCCCTCGTGTTCATCATGGGCATCAGCCAGGGCGGCGTCATCTTCTCGGTCATCATGACCGGTACGCACGCCCGCTGGGGTCGTCCCCTCAAGCGCATCGCCGAGACCTTCGCCATCTTCCTCCCCTTCGCCTACCTGGCGCTGGTGATCGGACTGGTGTTCGGCCTCAAGGTGTACCCGTGGCACCCGGAGACCTGGGCCATCGGTGGCCCGGTGGCCCTCGAGCCGCACAGCGGCCTGGCCATCTCCACCAAGCCCATGTGGCTGTCCCCCGGCTTCTTCATCGTCCGCCAGCTGGTCGCCGTCGGCCTGCTGTTCGTGCTGGACTTCCTGTACCTGCGCGGTGCCTTCGGTCCTGACCTCGTCATGGCCGGCCAGCACCTCAAGGCCAAGGATGCCAGCTGGACCGCACCCGGCTGGTGGTCGCTGCTCGGCTACAAGGACACCAACCTCAAGGCCGCCATCGCCAGCGGCAAGAAGACCCAGGGCTTCCTGTTCCCGCTCATCGGTGTGATGTACGCCGTGGTCTTCTCGCTCATCGCGTTCGACCTCGTCATGTCCATGGCGCCGTGGTGGTACTCGAACATGTTCGGTGCCTGGTTCTTCGCGTCCAGCTTCTGGATCAGCATGGCTGCCCTCGGCATCACCGCGCTGCTCGCCCGTGACTGGCTCGGCATCCGCCACCTCATCACGCCCAACGTCACCCTGGACCTCGGCAAGCTCATTCTCGCCTTCTGCATGTTCTGGGCCTACACCCTGTTCGCGCAGATCCTGCCCATCTGGTACAGCAACATGCCGGAAGAGACGGACTTCCTGCTCGTCCGCATGACGCTGCCCGAGTGGAGCTGGATGGCCAAGACCGTGGCCGTGATGTGCTTCCTGATGCCCTTCACCGTGCTCGTGTCTCGCGGCATCAAGAAGATGAAGTGGCCGCTCATCGCCATCCTCACCGTCATCCTGTGCGGTGTGTTCATGGAGCGCTCGCTGCTCATCATGCCGAGCATCTGGATGGCCGACTACTTCCCCGTCGGACTGTTCTTCTTCGTCTCGCTGCCCATCCTGTTCGGCTTCGTCGGCGCGTTCGTCCTGGTCACGAGCCGCGTGCTCGCCAGCGTGCCGCCCATCCCGGTCAGCGACCCGGAGCTCGGCCCGCACCCGTGGGACGTGCACGTGCACGCCTACGAAGGCGACGTCCTGCCCGCGACCAAGTAGACTCCCCCCACGGAGTGAATGACGAGCGGTCGGCCCTTCGGGTCGGCCGCTCGCTTCGTTTGGAGGCGTGCTGATGTCCCTTGTTCGAGCGGAAGACCTGAGCCTGAGCTTCGACGGCGAGTCGGTGATGGTGCGCGCGGTGGCGCGAGGCATCGGCGCGCGTGTGCCCCCTGTCGCGGTGGCCCTGTTGGCCTTCCACAGCGAGCCACGCACAGAGGAGCAGGTCCTGCAGGCGTTCGGCCCCCGCGTGGCTCCCCTGGCCCAGGGTCTGGCCGACGCAGGCCTGCTCGTGCCTCCCGGTGACGCGGCCACCACGCCGGTCTTCTTCGGCGGTTTCGGCCGCGTGGACGTGCACCGACGGATGATCGAGGACCGCGTCCGGGTGGGCACCAATGCGCTCGAACAGCGGGCGGGCAACGCCGCCCTGTTGCTGCAGCAGGGCAACCAGCAGGTGCTCGGGCTGCACCTGGGGGTTGTTGGCGTTGCTGGCGTGGGTGTCGGCGGCTTGCAGGGCCTCCTGGGCCTTATGGGTCAACCGATCGAGTCGCATCTGCGTCGTTCCCTCGTCCGCGAAGATACGAACAGTGCGGTGCGGTGGCTACCGGCGTGTGCTACAAGACGCCATGGCCGACCGGGAGCAGGTGGACGTCAGCGCGATCGTCGACCAGCTGTGCGCCACCCCCGACCTGGCCGAGCGGCTCGCCGCCCACGCTGACCAGGAGCTACCCGCGCGGGCGACGGTGGGACGCTCGGTCGAGGGGATCCGATCCGCGCTCTTTCCCGGCTACTTCGGCCTGTTCCACCTCGGCAAGGGGGTGCGCTTCCACGTTGCGGCGTTGCTGGAAGCGTCGCTGCGCGAGCTACGGCGGCAATCGGTTCTGGCCATGCGCTTCGTGGGGCGCGCGGAGAGCGAGGCCGCCACCGCCGTCGACCGCCTGCTGCATCGTCTGCCGGAGCTCAAGCGCATGCTGTTGCTGGACGTGGAAGCGGCCTATACCGGCGATCCGGCCGCACGCAGTCGCGACGAGGCCATCTTCAGCTACCCGGGCGTGCAGGCAATTATCTTCCATCGTATAGCGCACGAGCTGCAGCTCGCCGAGGTGCCCTTCATTCCCCGCATCATCTCCGAGGAGGCGCACTCCGCCACCGGCATCGAGATCCATCCCGGGGCACAGATTGGCGAGCGGTTCTTCATCGACCACGGCACCGGGGTGGTAATCAGGCGAGACCTGTGAGATCGGCGACCGGGTGCGCATGTACCAGAACGCTACGCTGGGAGCGAAGAGCTACCCTCTGGACCCGGACGGTCAACCGGTAAAGGGGATACCCCGCCACCCGATCGTCGGCGACGACGTCATCATCTACTCCGGCGCGACCATCCTCGGCCGCACCCGAATCGGCAACGGCGCTATCATCGGAGCCAACGCGTGGGTGACCCGCGACGTCGAGGCGGGCGCGCTGGTAACGCGCCGCCACGGCGAGGACGAGGACCTGCGGCTGGATACCGAGCGCTAACTGCGCCTGACGGCGGCCGTTCGCCGTGCGACACTCCGTTCACGTGAGCAAGGAACGAATCGTCGGCAAGGGAGATTTCCGCTACCGCGTTCACGAGCGCTGGGCGTGTGGCGATACCGGCGGAGTGCTCGATGGCGAAACCGGCGGCATCGACTTCGGTGTCGACGGTCAGGTCTACGTGTCCCGCTACAACAGCGGCAACGTCCGCATCCTCGAGCTGGATGCCGACGGTCACCTGGTCCGCACCATCGCAGAAGGGCAGGTGACGGCCACCCACTACGTCGGCGTCGGTCCAGACGGCGCCGTGTACAATCCCGACCCGCTCGACCACACGCTCCGCAAGTTCTCGCCCACCGGGGAGCTGATGATGACCCTGGGCACCTTCAACCGGGAGGGCGCCGACGGCACGCCGTTCAACATGCCCACCAAGGCGGTGATTACCGCGGCCGGCGAGATCGTGGTCTCCGACGGCTATGCCGGCAGCTACGTGCATCGTTTCTCACCCGATGGCGAGTTGTTGCTGACCTTCGGAGAACCGGGCAACGGACCGGGACAGCTCCACGAGCCGCACGGGATGGAGTTGGACCCCCGCGACCGGGTGCTGGTCGCCGATCGCAAGAACCACCGCATCCAGGTGTTTACCGCAGCTGGCACGTGGATCGACGAGTGGCGCCACGACTGGAACCTGCCCCACGACGTCAACCTGGGTCCCGACGATCTGCTCTACGTCAACGATGGCAGCATGGAGCCGGCTGCCGGGCGCATCACCATCCTCGACCTGGACGGCAACGTGGTAGAGCGGTTTGCTGCCCACGACTTCCACCCACCCATCAGCAGCTGGATGCACGGCATCAACGTCGATCGGCAGGGCAACCTATACGTCACCGATCTTGACGCCTGCCACAAGCTCGAGCGCCTCTAGCTGCGCGAAGCGCCGGTGAGTGGCGCTGAGTGCCCGCGTTGAGCTCAGACGGAGTCTGAGCTCCAGTTGCAGGTGGCGCACGTGTAAAGGTAGAATAGGCGCGGATCGCGCTCCCTGGCCAAGAATAGACGTTCTCCCGCATGCATGGCGCCGGAGCTACGCCCGCACGAGGACAAGGAGCGCCGTTGGGACTGCCCTCCCGTTCGCTAAGAGGAAGATCGTTGGCAACTATCAAGCTGAAGCGCGGCTACGACATCGCGCTGACCGGGGCTGCTGAGCCCACCATAGAGGATGCCCCGCTGCCAGAGGCGGTGGCGATTAAGCCCCCCGACTTTCGCGGCCTTATCGCCCGGCCCGCCGTAAACGAAGGGGACGCCGTCAAGGCTGGCACCCCCTTGTTCCACGACAAGACATTCGAGCAGATCAAGTTCACCAGTCCCGTGAGCGGCATCGTGGTCAACGTCAACCGTGGTGAACGGCGTGCCATCACCGAGGTAATCGTGCGGCGGGACGGTGACGCGGTCGAGCAGCTGCAGGTGGCAGACCCCGCCGGTGGGAGGGATGCGGTGCTGGCTACGCTCCTCGAGAGCGGCCTGTTCCCCTTCTTGGTGCAGCGCCCGCTGGCGCGCCTGGCGGATCCCGGCGTAACGCCGCGCGACATCTTCGTCGCCGCAATGGATACCGCACCTCTGGCGCCCACCACGGAGCTGCTGCTGCAGGGGCGGGAGGAGCACTTTGCCGTCGGCGTGCGCGCGCTCGGCGCGCTTACCAGCGGCAGCGTGCATGTGGCGTCTGCCCCGGGCACCGAGCTTCCGGACCTGAGCGCAACGGCCAACGCCGTGGTGCATCGCTTCGAGGGACCCCATCCCGCCGGCAACGTGGGAACTCACATTCACCACCTGGCCCCCATCGCTGGTCGCGCGGACGTGGTATGGACCTGTTCGCTGAAGGGCGTGCTGGCCATCGGCGCGCTGTTCGCGACCGGGGCGCTGGATAGTAGCTGCGTGGTGGCGGTGTGCGGGGACGACGCGCCAAAGAAACGATACGTACGTACCACGATCGGCGCCCGAGTCGACACGGTGCTCGGCGGCGAGCCCAGCGACCCGGCGACTGTGCGCTACATCTCCGGCAACCCACTCACCGGCACTCAGATTACGCCAGCCGGGTTCGTCGGCTTCCACGACAGCTCGGTTACGCTGCTGCCGGAGGTGGTGGCGCCGCGCTTCTTCGGCCACTCGCTGCCGGGGTTCAACCTCGCCAGCCGCAGCCGTACGTTCATGTCGACCTGGCTATCGCCGGGCAAGCCGACTTCGATGACCACAGGGCTCAACGGCGGCGAGCGCGCCTTTATCGCCACCGGCATCTATCGGGACGTCAGCGCCATCGACTTTCATCCCGAATTCCTGATGAAGAGCATCATGGCCGAGGACATCCCCGAGATGGAGGGACTCGGTGTATATGAGATTGCCGAAGAGGATGTGGCGCTGTGTGAGTACATCTGCCCCTCGAAGATCGAATGGCAGGAGATCACTCGCCGGGGCCTCGAGCTCATCGAGCGCGAGGCGTAGGGCTACAGAGCGAATATCATGAAGACACTCGAGAAGCTGCTAGACAAGCTGGAGACGCGGTTCGTCAAAGACGGCCAGCACACCAAGCTCTACCCCGCGTTCGACGCGTTCAAGACGCTGGCGTTCGTGCTGCCGAATCGTACCACGCAGGGCTCCCACATTCGCGACGCCTTCGACTCCAAGCGGATGATGGTAACCGTCATCCTGGCCCTGCTGCCGGCAACCGCAATAGGCATCTACAACATCGGCTACCAGCGGATGGTATTGCTCGGCCTGGAGATGGGCTTCTGGGAGCTCATTGGTCAGGGGCTGCTGCGCTTCATCCCGATCATCGCCGTGACCTACGCCGTCGGCCTCGGCTGGGAGTTCATGTTCGCCGTTATCCGGCGCCACGAGGTCAGCGAAGGATTCCTGGTGTCGGGGTTTCTGATCGCCCTCATCGTCCCGCCAACCATCCCGCTGTGGCAGCTGGTTATTGCGGTGTCGTTTGGCGTCGTTATCGGCAAGGAGATCTTCGGCGGCACCGGCATGAACATCTTCAACCCGGCGCTGGTGGTGCGGGCGTTCCTATTCTTCGCCTACCCCGGGCAGATATCGGGCGATGTCGTGTGGGTGGTGTCCGATGGGGTCACCCAGGCGACACCATTGGCGATCGCCGCTGAAGGTGCCGCGACACCGATCGCGGACATACTCAGCGCGCAGGGTTTCGGATTCTGGGAGTCGTTCGTCGGTCTCATCCCTGGCAGCATCGGTGAAACATCCGCCATCGCCATACTGCTCGGCGCCATCCTGCTATTGGTCAGCGGCGTCGGCAGCTGGCGGATCATGCTGTCGATGCTGATTGGCGGCGTCGGTATGACGCTGGTGCTGAATGCGGTTGCCCCGGCTCCCGGCCACTTCCTGGCACTGCCGGTGCACTACCACCTGGTGCTCGGCGGCTTCGCGTTCGCGCTGGTCTATATGGCCACCGACCCGGTGTCGGCGGCAGCCACCAACACCGGCAAGTACATCTACGGGTTTCTCTGCGGACTGCTTGCCATTCTGATCCGCACCCTCAACCCGGTGTTTCCGGAAGGCGCTATGCTGGCGATTCTGTTCATGAACATGTTTGCGCCGCTAATCGACTACTACGTCGTGCGTAGCAACGTGAAGCGGCGCCGGGCGAGGGCGGGCGCGCGCGCCGCGTCGACCGGCTCTGAGCCGGCCGCCGAGGGTCGGGCGTAGCCATGGGTCGCAGCAAGATCTACTCAGTAGTCTTCGTCATCATCATCACCCTGTTCTGGGGGTTCGTGCTCTCCTACGCCGCGACCTCGCTGCGCGAGCGGCAGGAGTTCAACGAGATCGTCAACATCCGTACCAACATCCTCGTGGCCACCGGGCTCATCGATCGCGATGACACCCTCGCCCCGGAGGAGGTCGACGAGCTCTATAACACCTCGATCGAGAGCTTCGTCGTGGATCACGAGGGCCGCGTGCTCACCGGCGAGCCGGCGGACGGAGTCGATCTGGAGGTGGAGCTGGAGAGCCCAGACCCGGAAGATTGGCGATTGCCGGTGTTCGTGGTTACCAAGAACGGCCAGGCCGACGTGTACGCCATACCGGTGTTTGGCCGCGGCTTGTGGTCGACGCTCTACGGCTACCTAGCTCTGGAGCGGGATCTGAGCACCGTCCGCGGCATCACCTTCTACGACCACGCCGAGACCGCTGGGCTCGGCGCGGAGATCTCCGAGCCGTGGTTCCAGGAGAACTTCGTCGGGAAGCAGGTATTCGACGCTGCCGGCAACCTTCGCTCCATCGGTGTGGCGAAGGGCGCGGTCACCGACACGATCTCCAACGCCGCCGACCGCGACTACTTCGTCGACGGCATCAGCGGCGCTAGTCAGACCGGGCGCGGTGTCACGAATCTTCTTGAAGACAAGCTACAGCTCTACGAACCATATATACGCAAGATAAGGGCGGAGAATTGAGAACGGAGGTGATCGATGGCTGACGCCGTTGCGGCAGTCCCACAACAGCAGGTAAAGGAGCGAGAGCCGCTCTTCTCGCAGAAGAACAGGCAGGTCCTCCGCGACCCGCTCAGCGACAACAATCCCATCACCATTCAGGTGCTCGGCATCTGCTCGGCGCTGGCGGTTACCACACAGGTGAAGCCCTCGCTGGTAATGGGTATCGCCGTCGTTTTCGTGGTGCTCTTCTCCAATCTGATCATCTCGATCATCCGCAAGATCATCCCCAACAACGTCCGCATCATCGTGCAGATGACGGTGGTGGCATCGTTGGTGGTAGTCGTCGACCAGGTGCTCAAGGCGTATGCCTTCGACGTGTCCCGGCAGCTGTCGGTATTCGTGGCGCTCATCATCACCAACTGCATCATCATGGGGCGGCTCGAGGCGTTCGCCATGGTCAACAAACCGTGGCCGAGCGTTCTGGACGCCTTCGGCAACGGGTTTGGCTACGCGTTGGTGCTGCTGGTCATCGGTTTCTTCCGCGAGCTGCTCGGCAGCGGTAGCGTGTTCGGCCTGCAGGTCATCCCGCAGGGGCTCTACGACGCCGGCTACGTCGACAACGGCCTGATGGTGCTGGCGCCTGGCGCCTTCATCCTCATGGGCCTGCTCATCTGGGCGCAGCGCAAGATGAGCGGATACGCGGAGGAGTAGACGTGGAGTTGGTAAACCTCGCCCTCAAGGCGATCTTCGTCGAGAACATCCTGCTGGCGTTCTTCCTCGGGATGTGCTCGTTCCTGGCGGTGTCGAAGCAGATCAAAACCGCCATCGGCCTCGGCTTCGCCGTCATCTTCGTACTTGGTATCACCGTGCCGCTCAACTGGGTGGTCCACGAGTTCCTGCTGAAGGCGGGATCGCTGTCGTGGGTAAGCCCGCAGATGGAGACGGTGGACCTCAGCTTCTTGAACTACATCGCCTTTATCGCCGTCATCGCCGCGATGGTGCAGCTGGTGGAGATGGTCATCGAGAAGACCTCGACGGCGCTGTATACCTCGCTGGGCATCTATCTACCGCTGATTACGGTCAACTGCGCCATCCTCGGCGGCTCACTGTTCATGGTGGAGCGGTCGTATAACTTCGGCGAGAGCGTAGTGTTCGGACTCAGCTCCGGAGTGGGTTGGGCGCTGGCGATCGTCGCCCTGGCGTCTATTCGGGAGAAGATCCGCTACTCACAGGTGCCGCCGGCGCTTCGCGGGCTGGGCATCACCATGCTGCTGACCGGCCTGATGTCGATCGGCTTTATGTCGTTCTCCGGCATCCAGCTGTAGTTATCCCGTTCTAAAGGAGAGAGCGCTCAAGTGCCTCAGGTAATCCTCGGAAGCATCATCATCTTTCCCACCGTCATCGCCGTGCTCACCATCGCGGTGTTGCTGGCGGAGTCGCGGCTCAAGCCGCAGGGCAACGTCAAGCTCATCATCAACGGCGACGAGAGTAAGGCCATCGAGACCGAGGCGGGTGGCACGCTGCTGAATGCGCTGTCGAGCAACGGCGTGCTGCTGCCTTCCGCGTGTGGCGGTGGCGGCACCTGCGGCGTGTGTAAGTGCCAGGTGACCGAGGGCGGCGGCGACATCCTCCCGACCGAGCAGCAGCACATCAACTTCCGGGACGCCAAGGAGAACTGGCGGCTGTCGTGCCAGGTAAAGGTGCGACAGGACATGTACATCCAGGTGCCCGACGAAGTGTTCTCGATCAACAAATGGGAGTGCGAGGTGGTCTCCAACGACAGCGTCGCCACCTTCATCAAGGAGTTCGTGCTCAAGCTGCCCGAGGGGGAGAACCTCAACCACCAGTCGGGGGGCTACATCCAGATTCAGGTGCCGCCCTACGAGGCCGATTTCAGACAGGACATCGACGTCGAGGAGGAGTACCGCGGCGACTGGGACTCCATGAAGGCCTTCGACTTCAAGGCCAAGAACAGCGGCGACGAGCAGCGTGCCTACTCCATGGCCAACCACCCGGCCGAGGGCAACATCGTCATGCTCAACGTGCGTATTGCCTTTCCACCCCGCGGCGTCGACGCCCCTCCGGGCATCGCCTCCTCCTACGTGTACAGCCGCAAGCCGGGAGACAAGGTGACCATCGCGGGACCGTTCGGTGAGTTCTTCATTCAGGACACCGAGCGGGAGATGGTATACATCGGCGGTGGCGCGGGAATGGCGCCGTTGCGGTCACATATCTTTCATCTGTTCCACACGCTGAAGACCGGCCGCAAGGTCAGCTACTGGTATGGGGCGCGCTCCAAGCGGGAGATCTTCTACGAAGACCACTTTCGCAAGATCGAGCAGGAGTTCCCCAACTTCTCGTTCCATACTGCGCTCTCGGAGCCGCTGCCCGAGGACAACTGGGATGGCCCGGTGGGCTTCATCCACCAGGTGGTGCAGGACGAGTACCTGATCAAGCACGACGCGCCCGAGGATGTGGAATACTACCTGTGTGGTCCGCCACTGATGCTGAGCGCCGTCAAGAAGATGCTCTTCGACCTCGGTGTCGAAGACGAGATGATCCGCTTCGACGAATTCTGAACACAGCCGCCTTCGGCGGCTTTGGTTTCAGGAGATCGCTGCCGAACCCGGCGAACGGGTTCGGGGCACCAGCGTCTGTTCCGCGACTAGATAGGGCCGACTGCGCCGGTGCGTTCAGCGCGCGTCAGTGGGCGCTGCTCGACCAGGCGGAGGGGCGTGGATCAGCCGGGTGAGCGGCTGCGCAAGAGCTCCTCGGTGCTGAAGAAGAAGCCGATCTCGAGTGCGGCGTTCTCGTCCGAGTCGGAACCGTGGGAGCAATTCCGCTCCACGCTCTCGCCGAAGAGCTTGCGTATTGTCCCGTCGGCCGCCTCTTCCGGGTTGGTGGCGCCCATGGCATCGCGCCACGCCGGGACCGCCCCTTGCTTCTCCAGCACCAGCGCCACCGTTGGCCCCGAGGTCATGAACTCGACCAGGCTGTCGTAGAACGGTCGCTCCCGGTGCACCGCGTAGAACGCCTGTGCCTGCTCGCTTCCGAGATGAATCTGCTTGAGGGCAACGATGCCAAAGCCGGCGCCAAGGATGTGGTCGATGATGCGGCCGGTGAGGTTGCGGGAGACGGCGTCGGGCTTGATCAGGGCCAGGGTGCGCGAGCTGGATGCCATGGACACCTTATAACATGCTGATCGGTGCGCTGCGACCCGACGGCGCAGTACCAGTCCTACCATCATGTATGATAAGCCCACGTGGCCTACGAGGATGTAGGTAAGTTCCCGCCGAAGGTGCCATCTTCGGACGCGCTTGACCGATGGCACGATTCTTGCCTTTATGCCATCCACGCACATTCAAGGAGAACGGTAGATGGCAGAACTGAAGACTGCGGCTGACGTAGTCAAGTTGATAAAGGACGAGTCGGTGGAAGTCGTCGACTTCCGCTTCATGGACTTCCCAGGACTGTGGCAGCACTTCTCGGTGCCGGCACGCACGGTCGACGAAGACGCAATAGTGGAGGGGCTGGGCTTCGACGGTTCCAGTATCCGCGGCTGGCAGACCATCAACGAGTCGGACATGTTGGTGAAGCCGGTGGCCGAGTCCGGGTTCGTCGACCCGTTCATGGCCCGCAAGACCCTGGTGCTCATCTGTAACATCAGCGATCCGCTCACCGGAGAGGACTACACCCGCGACCCGCGCAATATTGCGCGCAAGGCGGTCAACTACCTACAGTCGACCGGTATCGCCGACACCGCCTACTTCGGGCCGGAGGCGGAGTTCTTCGTCTTCGACGACGTGCGCTTCGATCAGAACGAGCACGAAGGCTACTACCACGTGGAGTCCGAAGAGGGCCGCTGGAACACCGGCCGCGACGAGCAGCCCAACCTGGGGTACAAGCCGCGCTACAAGGAAGGCTACTTCCCCGTGCCTCCCACAGACAGCCTCCAGGACCTGCGCAGCGAGATGATGATGACGCTGGAGGAGATCGGCGTGCCGATCGAGGCGCAGCACCATGAGGTCGCCACGGGTGGGCAGGGCGAAATCGACCTGCGCTTCGACGAGCTGGTGACCATGGCCGACAACCTGCTGAAGTACAAATACGTGGTGAAGAACACTGCGCGTCGCTACAACAAGACCGCCACGTTCATGCCGAAGCCGATCTTCGAGGACAACGGCAGCGGCATGCACACCCACATGTCGTTCTGGAAGGGCGGCGACAACCTCTTCGCCGGCGACGGCTACGCTGGTCTGTCGGAGACCGCGCTGTACGCCATCGGCGGCATCCTGCAGCACGCGGGTGCGCTCATCGCCATCACCAACCCCACGACCAACAGCTTCAAGCGTTTGGTGCCTGGGTTCGAAGCACCGGTCAATCTGGCCTACTCCCGGCGCAACCGGAGTGCCGCCATCCGCATTCCGATGTACTTCAGCTCGCCCAAGTCGAAGCGCATCGAGTTCCGCTGCCCCGACGCGTCCTCCAATCCCTATCTCGGGTTCTCGGCGATGGTGATGGCGGCGATAGACGGCATCACCAACAAGATCGACCCCGGCGATCCGCTCGATCGCGACCTGTACGACCTGCCGCCGGAGGAGTTGGCGAAGGTCAAGACCACCCCGGGTTCGCTGCGGGAGGCGCTCGAGGCGCTGAATGCCGACCACGAGTTCCTGCTGAAGGGCGACGTCTTCACCGAGGATGTCATCGAGACGTGGGTGGAGTACAAAATGGAGAATGAGGCTATGGCGATCGACTTGCGGCCGCATCCGTGGGAGTTCGCCATGTACTACGACATGGCCTAAGCCAGTCGATCAGCTGTATAGGAGGGCGTGGATCCATCGGGATCCACGCCCTTCTTCTTTTATACGATGAAGCGAGGTCGGTTGCTCCTTCCTCAGGGCCCACGCATATTCCAATCCTCATTCCACGCATCGAAGATGGCAGACCTTTGTCCAGGAAGATTCTCATCGGTACCCGAGGCAGTCAGCTGGCCACGACGCAGTCGGGGATGGTTCGGGATCACCTTGCCGCCCACTGGCAGCAGGAGATCGACGTTCAGCTTGAAATCATCTTTACGAGAGGAGATGTGGACAGGCAGTCCCTGAGCCAGATTGGCGGTCAGGGCGTCTTCACGCGAGAAATTGAGCGAGCCTTGCTGGCGGGCCAGGTGCAACTGGCCGTACACAGCCTGAAGGACTTGCCCACCGAGATGGACGAACGGCTTCGCTTGTCCGCCATTCCAACCCGCGAAGACACGCGAGACGTTCTGGTCACCGCCGACGGTGGTGGACTCGAACAACTGCCCGATGGTGCCCGCGTCGGTACGGGCAGCACACGTCGTCAGGCTCAGCTGCTTGCCTTACGAGCAGACCTGCGATTCTCGGACCTTCGCGGTAATGTGGATACGAGACTCCGAAAGGTCTCAGAGGGAGAACTCGATGCCGTGGTCCTGGCGGCGGCCGGCCTGCATCGACTGGGCTACTCCGATCGGATCAGCGCCTATCTCGATCCCATGCAGGTTCTTCCGGCACCTGGCCAAGGCGCCCTGGCGCTACAGACGTTGGTCACCGACACCGAGTCTCACCGAATCGTGGCTGCTCTCGATCATGACGAAACGCATGCGGGCGTGACGGCCGAGCGCGCCTTTCTCGCCAGCCTCGGTGGGGGTTGTCGGGCACCCATCGCCGCGTGGGGCCGCATGTCGGGCGACAGACTCCAGATAGATGGCACCGTCCTTAGCGCCGATGGCACCACGGCCTGTCACGGCGTTGTTTCCGGCTCTTCCGCAGAGGCGGCCGACCTGGGTGTGCAGCTCGGCGACAAACTCAAGGCCGAAGGCGCCGCCTCGTTGCTTGCCGACGCGGCCTGATCGTCCCATGGAACACCTGCCCCATGCGACGGGCGGCTGCGTCTATATCGTGGGGGCCGGCCCCGGTGACCCGGGACTGCTGACGACGAAGGGCGCCCGTTTACTAAGCGAAGCCGATGTCGTGTTCTACGACGACCTGCTCGATCCTCGGTTACTCGAGTTGGCTCCCGGGACCTGCGAACGCGTTTACGCCGGCCATCGCGGCGGACGTCCTGCCGACTCAACACGACGCCAGGATGAACTCAACCAGCAATTGGTCGAGGCCGCCAAAGCAGGTCGGCGGGTTGTCCGACTCAAGGGAGGCGACCCATATGTCTTTGGCCGCGGCGGCGAAGAGGCGA
>CAJWOB010000027.1 GCA_913043885.1 uncultured Spirochaetaceae bacterium
CCTCCACCGTGAGCGGCTCGAAGTAGAGGCGGTCGGAGGTGTCGTAGTCGGTGGAGACGGTCTCCGGGTTGCAGTTGACCATGATCGATCGAATGCCCAGGTCGCGCAGGGCGAGCGACGCCTGCACACAGCAGTAGTCGAACTCGATGCCCTGCCCGATTCGGTTGGGACCTCCGCCGAGGATCATGACCCGGCACGCATCGTCCACCGCTACCTCGTCCTCGGTTTCGTAGGTCGAGTAGAAGTAGGGAGTGTAGGCCTCGAACTCCGCGGCACAGGTATCTACCAGCTTGTAGGTGGGGAGCACCCCCCGCTCGATGCGCTGCCGGCGTACCCCACCTTCGCCACGCCCCCACAGCGCAGCCAGTTGCCGGTCGGAGAATCCCGCGCGTTTCGCCAGCCGGAATGTCGCCGCGGCCGGCGCGTCTGCGGAACCATCGCCACCGCCGGCCTCGACGAGCCGGTGCTCCAACTGCAACAGCTCCTCCATGTTGGCGAGGAACCACGGGTCGATACGGCTGTGGCTACTGATCTCGGCCACGCTCATGCCGCGTTGCAACGCTTCCCGCACGAAGAACAGCCTCTCCGCGTTGGGCCGCCGTAGGCCGGCGACCACCTGCTTGCCGGTGTCCGCGGCGTCGCCAAGGGCGGGTCGGTCCCAGCTGAAACCATGGGCGTCGGTCTCTAGGCCACGCAGCCCCTTCTGCAGCGCCTCCTTGAAGGTTCTGCCGATGGCCAGTACCTCCCCCACACTCTTCATCTGGGTCGTGAGCGTCTCGTCGACGCCGACGAACTTCTCGAAGGCGAAGCGAGGCAGCTTCACCACGCAGTAGTCGATCGTCGGTTCGAAACACGCCGGCGTCTTCTTGGTGATGTCGTTGGGGATCTCGTCGAGGGTGTAGCCGATGGCGAGCTTGGCGGCGAATTTGGCGATGGGGAATCCGGTTGCCTTGGACGCCAGTGCCGAGGAGCGGGAGAGCCGGGGATTCATCTCGATAACCACCAACTCGCCGTCGTCGGGGTTCACCGCGAACTGGATGTTCGACCCGCCGGTCTCCACGCCAACCGCACGGATGATGTCGACTGCGGCAT
This sequence comes from uncultured Spirochaetaceae bacterium, assembly GCA_913043885.1. Lineage (GTDB taxonomy): Bacteria > Spirochaetota > Spirochaetia > SZUA-6 > Bin103 > Bin103. The sequence goes on from CAJWOB010000027.1 coordinate 1,093, forward strand.
CCCGCATCGTCTGGTACTCGCGGTCGGTGAGGGTCTGCGCCGGGGCGACGGTGATCGAGTCGCCGGTGTGCACCCCCATCGGGTCCAGGTTCTCGATCGAGCAGATGACCACCACGTTGTCGCGGCTGTCGCGCATCAACTCGAGCTCGAACTCCTTCCAGCCCTTCACCGACTTCTCGACCAGGATCTCGGTGTTGAGCGAGAGCTCCAGCCCCCGCGCGCCGATCGCGTCGAGCTCGTCGGCTGTCTCGGCGATGCCACCACCGGTGCCGCCGAGGGTGAAGCTGGGACGCACCACCACCGGAAAGCCCATCGACTCGGCCGCTCGGTGGGCTTCCTCGAGCGTGTGAGCTATATGGGCCTCGGGCACCTGCTGGCCGATCGATCGCATCAGGTCGCGAAACTGCTCGCGATTCTCCGCCCGTTGGATCGTCTCCAGGTTGGCCCCGAGCATGGCCACCCCGTGGGCATCGAACAGCCCCTCCTCGGCCGCCTTCACCGCTAGATTCAGCGCCGTCTGGCCGCCCAGGGTGGTCAGTACACCGTCCAGCTTCTCACGGGTCAGGATGCCATCGAGTGAGCGCAGGTTGATCGGCTCCACGTAGGTGCGGTCGGCCACGCCGGGGTCGGTCATGATGGTGGCTGGGTTGGAGTTCAGCAGCACCACCTGGTAGCCGTCATCCTTCAGGGCCTTACAGGCCTGGGTACCGGAGTAGTCGAACTCACACGCCTGGCCGATCACGATAGGTCCGGCGCCCAGCACCAGGATGCGCTCCAGATCGTCGCGGCGTGGCATCAGAGGGTCGCCCGCACCGCAGCGACGAAGCGGTCGAACAGGTACATCGAGTCATGGGGCCCGGGAGCCGCCTCGGGGTGGTACTGAATGGAGGAGATCGGTCGTTCGCGATGGGCCAGACCCTCGACGGTGTCGTCGTTGAGATTCACGTGGGTGAGCTCCATCTCGTCGGGGATCGAGTCGGCACGTACGGCGAAGCCATGGTTCTGAGAGGTGATGGCGATGGACTGTGTCGCGCGGTCCAGCACCGGGTGGTTGCCGCCGTGGTGGCCGAACTTGAGCTTGAAGATATCGGCGCCGAGCGCGAGGGCCATGATCTGGTGGCCGAGGCAGATGCCAAACACCGGCAGGTCGGTGGCAGCCGAAAGCAGCTCCTTTACCGTTGCCACCAGGTGGGTGAACCTGCGCGGGTCACCCGGTCCATTGGCGAGGAACAGCCCCTCCGGCTCGAGCGCGCGGATGTCTGCCGCGGGGGTCGTCGCCGGCACGACGGTGAGGTTGCAGCCGCGCGCCGCCAACTGACGGAGGATGTTGCGCTTGGCCCCCGAATCGATGGCGACGATATGGGGGTGGGGAGCACCGCCGGCGGCGCTGATGGTATACGCCTGCGGGCATTCGACGTGGCGCACCAGGTCGCGCTGCTCCAGGGGCTCGGCGGCCTGCGCCAGCGCCACGACCTCGCCGGGGTCGAGGCCGGCGACACCCGGGCCGGCGGACCCGGTCGCTGTCGCTGCCGCTGTTGCGATAGCACCCATCTGAGCGCCATGCAGGCGGAGGTGGCGGGTGAGCGCGCGGGTGTCGACCTCGTCGATGGCGACGATGCCGTTGTCACGGAGGTAGGCGCCGAGGTCCTGGTTTGCGCGCCAGTTGGAGTGCAGTCGAGCTAGCTCGCGGACGATCAGCCCCTCTGCCCACGGGCGCCGCGACTCCACATCTTCTGGATTGACACCGTAGTTGCCGATGAGTGGGTAGGTGAGACAAACCAGCTGCCCCGCGTAGCTGGGGTCGGTGAGTATCTCCTGGTAGCCGGTCATGCTGGTGTTGAACACCACCTCGCCGGTGGTACGGCCGGGCGCGCCCACCGACCGGCCGGCAAAGGTAGCGCCATCCGCCAGCGCCAGCAGCCCCGGCTGCGGATCAGCTGTCACCCCGCCACCGCCTCGGCGGCTGCCGCCGGCCGCGCCTCGACCTGACAATCGCGCAGCACCGGCCGTCCCGCCACCAGGCAGTGCGTCGCCCGCCCGGTGAGTGAATGTCCCCAGAACGGGGAGTTCTGCGACCGCGAGTGGCAGGTGGTCTCGTCGTAGGTCCACTGCAGCTCCGGGTCGATCACGGTCACGTCCGCCACCGCGCCGAGGGAGAGGTTGCCACGCTCCACACCGATGATCTGTGCCGGGTTGCTGGACATAGCCAACGCCAGCTGCTGCCAGGTGATTACTCCTTCGTCGATCAGCCGCACCATCAGCGGCACCGCAGTCTCCAGGCCGGTGATGCCATTGGGCGCCTGGTCGAACTCCACCGCCTTCTCGTAGGCGGCATGCGGCGCGTGATCGGTGGCGACGACGCCCAAGGTGCCGTCGGCCACTCCCGCACGCACCGCGGCAACATCGGCACTGGTGCGGAGCGGCGGGTACATCTTGGTGTTGGTGCGGTAACCGATGACCGCCTCATCGGTCAGGTGCAGATAGTGGGGGCCGGTCTCCGCGGTGACCGGAACTCCCTCCTGACGGGCGCGGCGGATCAGCTCCACCGACCGTGCGCACGACACATGCATGAAGTGAACCCGCCCCCCGGCCAGCGCAGCGATCTCGATGTCGCGGGCGATGAGAGCACTCTCTGCAGCGCACGGGCTGCCGGGCAACCCGAGCCGCGTGGCGATCGGCCCCTCGTTCATGGCGCCCCCGTCGGAGAGCCCCAGCTCCTCGCCGTGCACCAGGATCGGCAGCTGGTGCTTCTTACTGTACTCGAGCGCGCGCCGCATTATCGCCGGCTGCGCGATCGGGTGACCGTCGTCGCTGAGCGCCACGGCGCCACCCTTACGCAGCTCGCCGAACTCGGTCAGCTGCTCCCCTTCCTGACCTATCGTCACCGCACCGACCGGCCACAGGTTGATCAGTCCGAGCCGCCGCGCCTCACGGCGCAGGAACTCCATATCCGGTCGGGTGTCCGACACCGGGTTGGTGTTCGGGATCGGGCAGACGCCGGTGAAGCCGCCGCTGGCGGCGGCGCGCAGACCGCTGGCCAGGGTCTCCTTGTACTCGAAGCCGGGCTGACGCAGGTGAACGTGAATGTCGATCAACCCGGGCAACACTACCTGCCCGGTGGCGTCGATGCCCTCTCCTGCGTCGCCGCTGCCGGCAGCCGTGGCCGATGCCGCAGCCGCGGCACTTTCGCCGATCGCGCGCACCACACCATCGGCAAGCAGCAGGTCGAGCTGTTCGTCGACGCCATTGACCGGGTCGACCAGGCGGCCGCCGCGGATCAGCACGCCGCTCACGAGTCGGGTCCCGACGACGCCAGCGTGGTATGGAACAGCACCGCCATGCGGACCGCCACGCCGTTGGTCACCTGGTCGAGGATCGCCGAGTGATGGCCATCGGCTACCTCTGCCGCTATCTCGATACCGCGATGCATCGGCTGCGGGTGCAGGATCAGCACCTCCTCGCGGGCCTGCCGCAGCCGCTCCACGGAGATGCCGTACTCCACCGCGTACTCCCGAATCGATGGGAAGAACGCGCCGTGCTGGCGCTCGAACTGGATCCTCAGGATGTTGAGCACGTCGACCGTGGGCAGCACGGAGTCGAGGTCATAGGCGACATTGGCGCCGATCTCCTCGATGCCGTGGGGGATGAGCGTGGGAGGTCCGCACACCGTCACCTGGGCGCCTAGCTTGATGAGGCCCCAGATGTTGGATCGGGCCACCCGCGAGTGGCGGATGTCCCCGACCAGACACACGTGCAAGCCCTCCAGATCGCGCCGCTCGCGGATGGTGAAGATGTCCAGCAATCCCTGCGTAGGGTGTTCGTGGATGCCGTCGCCGGCGTTCACCACGCTACAGTCCAGCTCCCGTGCCAGCAGCTGCGAGGCACCCGATGACGCATGTCGAACGACGACGGTGTCCGCCTGCATCGCCTGGATGTTGAGGGCGGTATCTACCAGGCTTTCACCCTTCTGCACGCTGCTGCCGGCAGCCTGGAAGTTGATGATGTCGGCGGACAGCCGCTTGGCAGCAATTTCGAAGCTGGTACGGGTGCGGGTGGACGGCTCGAAGAACAGATTGGCCACCGTCTTGCCCCGCAGCGACGGCACCTTCTTGACGTCGCGGGTCAGCACCTCCTTGAACGACTCGGCGGTATCCAGCAGCACCCCGATTTCGTCGCAGGAGAGCTCCTCCAGCGACAGCAGGTGGCGCTTCGCCCACGGCGCTGGCGTACCCCGCCCTTCTCGATCGGCCGCCGCCACCGCGGTGTCACGGGTTGCTGCCCTGGCACCAGCTCCGGCTGCCGTCGCTGCCGCGTTCGCTCGGGTCGTGGTAGCCATCTATCGTTCCTCCGCGGCAGCAGCCGCATCCTTGACCACGACGACCACCTCGTCGTGGCCGTCGATCTCGCTAAACCGCACGTGCACCACCTCTTGCTCGCTGGTGGGTAGGTTCTTGCCGACGTAATCGGCCCGAATGGGCAGCTCCCGGTGGCCACGATCGACCAGCACCGCCAGCTGAATCCGCCGCGGACGGCCAAACTCGATAAGGGCATCCATGGCGGCGCGGATGGTCCGCCCGGTGTAGAGCACGTCGTCCACCAGTACCACCGCCCGCTCCTCGAGCCGGAAGTCGATTTCGGTCTTGCCGATGACCGGATAGCTGGCCACCGAGCTCAGATCGTCGCGATAGAGGTTGATGTCGAGTCGCCCGAGTGGCGGTTCCACGCCGGCGATCTCTGCGATCAGCGCGCGGAGGCGTTCGGCCAGGGGCACGCCGCGGGTGCGGATACCGACCAGTGCGACACTGTCCGGCTGATTGCGCTCCACCACCTCGTGGGCGATGCGGGTGATGGAGCGGTCCATATCGGCAGCGGCCATGATAGGCCGCTCTGGGTGGGCGGATTCGTGAGGCACCTGTTCCCTTCCCGGCCTCACTGGACCGGTTTTAAAAGGCTGAGGCCAGCCTACGCCGCCGCGTGCCGGCCGTCAAGCTGGGCCGGCGCAGCGGTCAGGTGGGGGATAGGTGGGGCAGCAGCGCGGTGAGACCGGTCACCTCGAGTGCGGGCACGGCGTCGTCCACCCCCCGCGCCGCACCGGCCCGGTTCAACCAGACCGAGGTGATGCCGGCGGCGTTGGCGCCTGCGACATCGGCGGCCAGATTGTCGCCGACGTGCCACACGCCGCGGTCCCCCGCCGAGGCGTCGACCGCCGCCAGTGCCGGCGCGAACACCGCCGGGTTGGGCTTCGCCACCCCCAGCTCGCCAGAAATGGCCAGGCCGGCGAACCAGCTGGTAATTCCCGCCGCCGCCAGCTTGCCGCGCTGGCTGTCGGACGCGCCATTGGTCACCAGCGCGACCGGTATGCCGGCGGCAGTCGTGGCGTCGCGGAGGCCTGCCACATCGTCGAAGGCGGTGAACTGGCGAGCGGCGGCGCGCTGCTCCAGCTGCAGCACCGTGTCCAGTAGGCCCGCATCTCGGTAGCCGGCGACGTCGAGGGCGCCCACCCAGATGTGGTGTGCGATCGCGGCGCCGCTCAGACGGCCAAGCGTCCAGTCGTCGCCGTAGTGCGCGGGAAAGCCGTCGATGGTGGCCGTTACCGCCCGCCGCAGCGTCGACGGGTCGATGGCGGGCTCCGCCGCCGCCAGCTCGGTGCAGACGTCCTCGTGCACGCGCAGCCAGGCATCGCCGATCACCAGCGTGTCGTCCAGGTCGAGCAGCAGCGCACGCGGCGGGGGTGGCGCCGCCGAGGATGCGTCCGCGGTCAGTGGGTGGTCGCCCCCAGGCTAGCCGAGGTAACCAGCTTGGCGTACTTGGCCAGCGCCCCACGCTGGGCCGGAATCTGGCGCGCCGGCAGTGCGGCGAGCCGGCGCGCGATCTCGGCGTCGTCGAGATCCACCTCTATGCTCTTGGCATCGAGGTCGAGGGTGATGGTGTCGCCCTCCTGCACCGCGGCGATCGGACCACCGGCCTGCGCCTCGGGGGCGATGTGGCCGACCACGATGCCGTGGCTGCCCCCGGAGAAGCGGCCATCGGTAATCAGGGCAACGTCGCCGATCATCCCTGCTCCGGCAATGGCGGAGGTCGGGCTCAGCATCTCCCGCATCCCGGGACCGCCCTTGGGACCCTCGTAGCGGATGACGATAACGTCGCCCTTCTCGATCTTGCCACCGAGGATCGCCTGCAGGGCGCTCTCCTCCTCTTCGAACACCCGCGCTGGCCCACGATGCTGGCGGATCTTCACGCCGGAGCTCTTCAGCACCGCGCCCTCAGGGGCGAGGTTTCCCTTGATGACCAGGATGCCGCCGGTGGGCTTTAGCGGCGAAGACACCGGAAACACCACGTCCTGGCCGTCGAGCTTCACTTCCACATCGGCGAGGTTTTCGCGCAGCGTCTTGCCGGTGACGGTAAGGCAGTCGCCCTCCATCAGCCCGGCGTCCAGCAGCATCTTCATCACCACCGGGGCGCCGCCGACCAGGTCCAGGTCCTTCATGACGTAGCGGCCGGCCGGCTTCAGGTCGGCCAGGGTGGGCGTGGAGTCGGCAATCGGATTGAAGTCGTCGATGCTCAGCTCGACCTCCGCCTCGTGGGCAATGGCGACCAGGTGGAGCACGGCGTTGGTGGAGCCGCCGAGCGCCATCACCACCCGAATGGCGTTGAGGAACGCCTCGCGGGTCATGATGTCCCGCGGCTTGATCCCCTTGCGCAGCAGCTCCATCACGGCGCCGCCGGCTGCCTGGAGGTCGTGGTTCTTGCGCGGATCCACGGCCGGGATCGACGAGTTGCCCGGTAGCGCCATGCCCATCGCCTCGACCGCGGAGGCCATGGTGTTCGCGGTGTACATGCCCCCGCACGCGCCCTGGCAGGGGATGGCGGCACGCTCGATGCCGGCGCGCTCCTCTTCGTCGATCTTGCCGGCGCTATACGCCCCGACCGCCTCGAACGCGGAGATGATGTCGACGTCCCGCCCCTTGTAGGTGCCGGGCAGGATGGTGCCGCCGTAGACGAACACGCTGGGGATGTTCATGCGCGCCATCGGCATGACGGTGCCGGGTATGGTCTTGTCACAGCCCCCCACACCCAGGATGGCGTCGAACTGATGGCCGATCGACACCAACTCGATGGTATCGGCGATGACCTCGCGACTCACCAAGGATGCCTTCATCCCCTCGTGGCCCATCGCCTCGCCGTCGGTAACGACGAAGGTGTTGTAGCGCAGCGGCACCCCACCGGACGCCCGCACGCCCTGCTTGGCCACCTCGGCCAGGTCGTCGAGGTGCATGTTGCAGGGCGTTACCTCGGAGCCGGCGCTGGCGATGCCGACTATGGGTCGCTCGAAGTCGGCATCGTCGAAGCCCACGGCACGCAGCATGGAGCGGTTGGGCGTCCGCTCCACACCGGCGGTCATGTTACGGCTGCGCTTGTTCAGTGCGGTATCGCTCACTGGTCCCCCTCCACGTAGGGGAGACGGCGCGCCACCTCGGCCACCGCCTCGCGGTTTGCCAGCAGCACACCGGTGGAGTCCCATGCTCCGCTCATCAGCGCCCGCCGCTGTCCATCCGGCATGGTGACCTCCAGCTGTGCGTCTGCGACCAGCGAACCGTCTGCGTCGCGTCCCGCCCGTACCACCATCTCGTCCAGATCTACTTCGAGCAGTGTAGTCGGCTCCTCTCCGATCTGCCGCTGCAGCTGCTCGATGGCGGTGGCTGACGCCCGTACCGTAGGAATACCCAGTGCGGTGCAGTTGCCGGCGAAGATCTCGGCGAAGGACTCGCCGACGATGGCGCGCACCCCGGCGCGCAGCAGCGCCTGCGGGGCGTGCTCGCGGGAGGACCCACAGCCGAAGTTCTTGCCCACCACGAGCACTTCTGCCCCCTGGAAGCGCGCGTCGTCGAAGGGATGGGTCTCGCCCCGCTCGGCCGAAGCGGCGCGCTCGTCGACGAACACGGCATCGCCGAGGCCGTCGAAGGTCACACTCTTCAGGAACCGCGCAGGGGTAATCCGGTCGGTGTCGATGTCGTTGCCCGGCAGTGGCAGCCCGCGCCCGCTGAGGCGGCGCCGTTCGCTACCCGCCATCATCCGGCCTCCGCCGGCAGCATGTCGCGCACATCGGCCACCGCCCCGTTGATTGCCGCAGCGGCCACCATCGCCGGGCTCATCAACAGCGTGCGACCGGTGGGTGAGCCCTGCCGGCCGATGAAGTTGCGGTTGCTCGACGAGGCGCTCACCTGCGCGCCCTCCAGCTTGTCGGGGTTCATCGCCAGGCACATCGAGCAGCCAGGCTCCCGCCACTCGAAGCCGGCGTCGCGGAACACCGCGTCCAGCCCCTCGTCCTGTGCTTGCGCGGTCACCTCTTTCGATCCGGGCACCACCAGCGCACGCACGCCGCGGGCAACGCGGTTGCCGCGGGCCACCCGCGCCGCCTCGCGTAGGTCGCCGATGCGGCTGTTGGTGCAGGAACCGATGAAGGCGACGTCGATGGCGGTGCCGGCGATCGGATCGTTCTCCTGCAGCCTCATATGGCGGTAGGCGGCACTGGCGGTGTCGCGCTCCTCCTCGGCCACGCCACGCAGCCGCGGCAGCCGGTCGCCAACTGCCAGCGACTGCCCAGGGTTGATACCCCAGGTCACCACCGGCTCGATGTCGGCCGCCGACAGCGCTACCTCGTCGTCGAAGCTGGCATCGCTGTCGCTGGCGTAGCCCAGCCACCGCTCAGCCGCCTCATCCCAGGCGGCGCCGGTCGGGGCATGCGGCCGGCCCTGCAGGTAGTCGACGGTGGTCTGGTCCGGATTCACGTAGCCAACCCGGGCGCCGCCCTCGATGCTCATGTTGCAGATCGACATGCGCCCCTCCATATCGAGCGCGGCGATGGTATCGCCGGCGTACTCGTAGGCGTAGCCAATGCCGCCCTTGACGCCCAGGGTGGCGATGATCGACAGGATGATGTCCTTGGCGTACACGCCGCGACCGAGCGGTCCGCTGACGGTGATGCGCCGCACCTTCGGCTTGGTCGCCGCCAGCGTCTGCGTTGCCAGCACGTCCCGGACCTGCGAAGTGCCGATGCCGAAGGCGATGGTGCCGAACGCACCGTGGGTGGAGGTGTGCGAGTCGCCACAGGCGATGGTCATGCCGGGCTGAGTCAGGCCCAACTCCGGACCGATCACGTGGACGATCCCCTGGTAGTCGGAGTCCAGGCCATGGAAGCGGATGCCGTGGGCGGCGGTATTGCGCTCCAGCTCGGCCAGCATCTGCTCCGCCATCTCGTCCGCGAGCGGCCGCTGCCGCGAGTCGGTGGGGACGATGTGGTCCACCGTCGCCACCGTCAGGGCTGGATACGCCACCGGCAGATCCCGCTCCGCCAGCATCTGGAATGCCTGCGGCGAGGTGACCTCGTGGATCAGATGCAGGCCGATGAACAGCTGCGTCTCGCCGGTGGCGAGCTCGGCGACGGTGTGGGCGTCCCATACCTTGTCGAACAGATTGGCTGCGGCCATGACTGCGCGCCGGCTCGCTAGTAGTCCTGCTGGTCCGGGTGGATCTCTTCGACCCAGGCCTTTACCCCACCAGCCAGGTTCAACACGTCGTTGAAGCCACCTGCCTGCATGATCTGCACCGCCTTCGCGCTACGAACACCGACCTTGCAGTGGACGACGTAGCGACGACTGGCATCGAGCTCACCGAGGCGATCACCGAGCTCACCGAGCGGTATGAGCTCGGCGTCCTCCGCGACGTGGTTGATCTCCGCCTCCCACGGCTCGCGAACGTCGAGCAGGACGAAGTCGTCGTTGGCGTCGATCTTCGACTTCAGCTCCTCGACGCTGATCTCGCGCACGACGGTGGGATCGGCAGCGCCGTTCCACGTGGCGTGGCCGTTCTGCGCGGCGTGATCGTTCGCGCCGGTACTGGCCGGCGCAGCGTCGTTGGCGGGCATGCCGCAGAAAGCCTCGTAGTCGATCAGCTCGGTCACGGTCGGGTGGCTGCCGCATACTACGCACTCCGGATTCTTGCGCAGCTTCAGCTCACGGGTGCGCAGCTTGAGTGCGTCGTACATGATCAGCCGCTCGCTGGCCACCTCGCCTATGCCGAGCAGCACCTTGATGACCTCATTCGCCTGCATCGAGCCGATGACCCCAGGCAGCACGCCAAAGACACCGCCCTCGGCGCAGTTTGGCACCAGCCCGGGAGGGGGCGGCTCGCTGTAGAGGCAGCGATAGCAGGGGCCGCCCTCGTAGTTGAAGACCGACACCTGCCCTTCGAAGCGGAAGATGGAACCATAGACGTTGGCCTTGCCGGTGAGGACACAGGCGTCGTTGACCAGATAGCGGGTGGGGAAGTTGTCGGTGCCGTCGGCGACCACGTCGTACTTGGCGAACAGCTCGAGCGCATTCGCAGAGGTCAACGGCTCCTCGACCGGCTCGATCGCGATGTGGGGGTTGAGGTCGCTCATACGAGCGGTAGCCGTCTTCAGCTTCGACTGACCGACTTGGGATGTGCCGTAGAGGATCTGCCGCTGCAGGTTGGAGGCATCCACCGTGTCGAACTCCACCATACCGATGCGGCCGACGCCGGCTGCGGCTAGATAGAGACCCAGCGGCGACCCCAGCCCTCCGGCGCCGATCAGCAGCACCGAGCTGGACTTGAGTCGCTCCTGCCCCTCGCGCCCGACGTTGGGCATGATGATGTGACGGCTGTAGCGGGCCAGCTCTTCCGGCGTCAGCGACGAGGCGGCGGCGGGCGCGTCCGGTGCCCCACCCGCTATCGAGGGCACAATCGATACGGTGTCGCCGCTCTTGATAGCGGTGTCCTCGCCGTTCTGATAGCGGATGTCCTCTTCGTTGACGTAGACGTTGACGAAGTTGCGCAGCGCGCCATCCTCGCCAAACAGGTGCTCCTGCAGCTCGGTGCTGGAGGAAGCCAGCTCTCTCAGCAGCTCCCCGATCGAACCCTCACTCTCGAGGGTGACGGTGTCCTGGTCGCCCAAGAACGGGCGAAGAGGAGTTGGGATATGTACGGTTACGGGCACGCTTAGGTTTCTCCTATGCTGAGCTCTTCTCGGGAGGATGCGGCGCCGCTGGCGGCAAGCACGAAGGCGCCCGTATCGACGGCCCGGGGAGGGCCGTCCTGTCCCTGAATGGACACAATAATATAGACGAAATTGGGCTGCGCAAAACGAAGATCAGTCTCGCTGAAGTAGACCGCAGCGTCGGGATGGCTGTGATAGAAGCCGATCAGGCGTTTCCCGGCCGCGTCGGCCGCGCGTTCGGCGCGCAGATAATCCCGTGGATCGATCGAGAACTCGCGCCGCCCGCTGCCGGCGCTGTCGTTGTCCAGCGGCAGCAGCTGATCGACCACGAACGTGGCTGCGTCGCGGTCCAAGCTGCCGATGAGTGCGCCGACGCACTCCTCCGGGTAGGTGCGCTGCCCGTGGGCCGCGATCTCAGTGGAAAGGGTCGCCGGCAAGGTAGTCATCGTTGCTCCAGAAGGGGTCGCCGAGATACTTGAGGGCGTTGTCAGCGAAGGTGGTCACCACATAGGCGCTGGCCGAGCTCTCCGCCTCCGCCACCCGCAGCGCAGCATGCAGGTTGGCGCCGGCACTCGGGCTCAGGGACAGTCCCAGATGGCGACCGGCCGCCAGTGCCATGCGGTAGGCATCCTCGGTGTCCACTTCCAGCGTCTCGGCGGCGAGACCGGGGTCGTAGATGCCCGGAACCCTGGCTGTGGCCATGTGCTTCCAGCCCTCCAGCCCATGAATTGGGTTGTCTGGCTGCACCGCAACACACGTGACACCCCGCTCGCCTAGGTACATCGCCGCGCCCACGAACGTGCCTGAGGTGCCGAGGCCGGCGACGAAGTGGGTGACCTTGCCATCTGTCTGTCGCCAGATCTCCGGACCCGTGCCACGGAAGTGGGCACCCCAGTTGTGCTCGTTGTTGTACTGGTCGGGGTAGAAATAGCGATCGCCGTGGCGCTCGGCCAACTCTGCCGCGTAGCGTTGCGCCCCGTCGGTGCCCTCCTGGCGGGAAGTGAAGTGCGCCTCCGCGCCGTAGTTGGCCACCAGCAGCTTGCGCTCCTCGCTGACGTTCTCCGGCATCACCAGCTCGACGCCACAGCCCAGGGCGCTGCCCAGCATCGCCAGCGCGATGCCGGTGTTGCCACTGGTCGCCTCCAGAATCGCCTTGCCCTCCAGCTTCCCGGCACGGAGCGCCGCCTCCACCATGGCGTAGGCGGCGCGGTCCTTCACAGACCCACTTGGATTGTGGTACTCGAGCTTGGCTGCCACTCGCCCACGGGACCGCGTCTGCGCCACCTCCAGGAGCGGCGTGTCACCCACCAGCCGGCCGAGCGCCGCGAAGGCGCCGCGATCGGTCACGTTCCCGCCTTGTTGCGGCGGGCATGCTCGGCCGGGTGGTGGCTGGTCGTTGCGGTGTAACCGTCGAGGGGCAACAGCTCCTCGTGCACCGCGTCCACGATCCACTCCGACTGTGGGAAATACATCGCCTCGTACTCCGCAG
>CAJWOB010000028.1 GCA_913043885.1 uncultured Spirochaetaceae bacterium
CGCTGTCCGACCTGCTGGCCCAGCGGGCAGCCGACTCGAGGGCGTGCGGCGATTGACGCCGCGGCGACTGGGGACTCGCGCGTGGCCGTCGCTGGTGTCCGCTTGTCCGTCTGCGGCTCAATCGGTCGATACGCCGACAATGAGGTATGGGCCTGCTGGCAAGCGCGCGCTCGACCGCGGCGGCACGTGCACATCCCTCCGCTGAATCGGCGCCTGCGCAGGTAGCGGTGCCCCACAGCCCGCAGCCGGGCGCGGCGAGCGACCACGCGCTGTGCCCGGTAATCCGCCGGCCCGTTTGCTTCGAGGCCGACTGCAGCTACTGGGCGCGCAGCCCCGCGGCTGGCGGCGACCGCGCGGGACGCGGCGGCTACGCCTGTCGCCATCCCGAATCTCAGGGCACGCTATAGGCGTGTCCACTCCCAAGGAGTACGAGAATTCCCGCTTCCTCACCAGCCGCGACGCGCGCGTCATCCGCATCATCTCCGAGTACCTGGAGCCGCAGAGCCGCATGCGCCGCGCCGGCATCCGCAGCACGGTGGTGTTCTTCGGATCTGCCAAGTCGATGTCGCTGGAGGAGGCCCAGGATCGCTTCGGGCCCGCGGCGTCGGGTCGAGACGACGCCGCCAGCTCACAGGATGTCGAGCGCGCGGCCAAGCAGATTCGCCTCGCTCGCTACTACGACGACGCCCGCGAGCTAGCCCGCCGCCTCACGCTGTGGTGTAAGGAGAAGGCAGCGACTGGCGATCTGGTGGTGTGCTCCGGAGGCGGTCCCGGCATGATGGAGGCGGCGAACCGTGGCGCCTCCGAGGCGGGCGGCAAGAGCATCGGTCTGAATATCAGCCTGCCCGGAGAGCAGGAGCCAAATCGCTTCGTTACCCCCGGGCTGAGCATCGAGTACCACTACTTCTTCATGCGCAAGCTGTGGTTCATGTACCTCGCCCGCGCGCTGGTGGTGTTTCCGGGCGGATTCGGCACCATGGACGAGCTGTTCGAGGTGTTGACGCTCACGCAGACCCGCAAAGTGGACCGGCCGGTGCCGGTTATCGTCTACGGACGCGACTACTGGCAGGACATCATCAATTTCGAGAAGTTCGTGGAGTGGGGGACGATCAACGCATCGGACCTCGACCTCTTCCACCTGGTCGACGATGTCGACGAGGCACTGCGGCTCCTTACCAGCCTCTTACCGGTGAAGAAGCGCGGCCGGACCGGTCGGGGGCGCAGCTAGCACCAGACCTCTGGCGGCCAGTCCCGTGGCCCGTCCCCGTCCCCGGCCTCGGACGCGCTACCCGCGGGAGCGGCCGCTACCCGTGGTAGCTCATCTACCCACGGTAGATCCGAGTCTCAGGCCGAAACGCGTACCAGGAGAACCACAGGTGGTTGATCGCGATCTCTGGGCTCAGCTTCGAACCCTGCAGGCTGCCGGAGCTGGCCTCGCCGAGCAGGTTCCAGGTCGATCCGGTCTCCTTGTCGCGGAAGCTATCGCCGCTCCACTCGAAGGTGAGGACCCGGCCATCGACCCGCCTACTGAACGCCACCGCCGATCCTACGTCCCGCGCGTCGGCGATGATCGACGCGTCCAGCACGGAGTTGGCCCCCGGCTGCCACATCACCACCACCGGATTGCCGGCCACGTCGTCGTTGGCGACGCGGCTCTCCTCCAGCACCTGGTAGGGATATGCGACCGCCTCCTCTCCGGCGTCGATGGTCAGCACCCGCGCCATGGTGTATAGCTCGCGAGAGGTCTCCGGCCCGGTGTAGAGGAAGGGCTCGGGCGCCGAGTCGTAGAAACGGTAAGGGTTGATGCCGTAGCCGCCGGGCCGTCGCCCTTGCGGACCGGTCAGCACCGAGCCGCCGGGGTGGCTGGCACGGAAATCACTCCACGCCACAAGATTCACCGGGTAGAAGGTGAGCTGGAAGCCGGCGTAGAAGCCGGCGATGCCCTGCCCGGTGGCCTGCTGCCACCAGGTCTCGGTGCCGCTGTCCCACATGATCAGGTTGCTGTTGCGGAGGTTCCCCGATACCCCGAAGGTCACCACTTCGCCATCTACCGTGCGTTCGAAGGCGATGCCGGTGTTACACAGCGGGCAGTAGGTGACGGCGAGTGGCACTCCGCCCACCACGTCGTTGGCGATCTCGTGTCGGGTCAGCACCTGCAGCGGATAGGCCTTGGCTTCGTCGCCTACCTCGACCACCAGCACCGGTTGGGTCGGCTCGAGCCACTCGTCGGCCTCGTCCACACTGGCAAAGCCGGGCGAATAGAGAGGCGGGATGCCATCCTTGGGGACGCCGCCGGAGAACACCTCGCGGTAGGGAACGACGTGCCTACTGAAGTCGGTGCTGAACTGACTGGCGCCTCGTGGCGGCGGCTCCTCGGGCAGTAGAACGACGGTAGTGGGGTCCCACTCTCCGCGCGGCTGGGCCGCGGCCGAGGCGGTGCCGTCGGAGCTGCCCTGTCCGCATGCGGCAAAGGCGACCGCCGATAGCAGCAGCGCCGGAAGCCTTATGGTTCGATACGTTGGTCTCACGTCCCTCCGACGGGTCAGGCCGGCGCCTTCTTACCTGGCTGCGCCCGCCCTGCGGACGTCTGGACCCGCCCGGCGGACGTCTGCGTTCCGTTGACAGCGCTGCGAGCGGCTGACGATACTCCGCACACTACCTGTCTCCATCGTCTAGCGGTTAGGACACCGGGTTTTCATCCCGGCAACAGGGGTTCGACTCCCCTTGGAGATGTCGCACCATCCATCGCATCATCCCGGCAGGTGGCGAATTGGTGAGGTTGCACGTACGTAAGTCGTGGCTATCGGCGGCGATATCCGTCGCAATGGTGGTGGCTGCTGCCGGTCAGGTGTCTGCCCAGGCGGGTGATTTTCGCGTTGGCCTCGAGTTTGGCCAGCCAAGCGCGGTACTGATCGTGCGTCCGGCGCCGCTGGACTTCCGCATCGGCTACAACTTCCTGTCGGGATCGGAGTTCGTCTTCCTGAGCGCCGACTACCGTATCGTCGACGCTCTGCCGATCATCGATTTCGTGCACCTTTTCGTCGCCGCCGGGGCCTACACGCAGTTCGGTGCAACCACTCCGTTCCAGCTCGGCGCGCGGGTGCCCATCGGGCTGCAGGCGTTCCTGATCAACCGCACCATCGAGTTCTTCATCGAGGTAGCGCCAACGGTACAGTTCGTGCCCACCGTGGGGTTCGACCTCGCCACCGTACAGAAGTTCTGACGGTCGCCGAGCGAATGCCGGCGGAGCAGATCTCGTCGCCCGCCGTCCCCGAGCTTCCCGGCGGCCTCTCGGGCCGTTCCGTCCACATGGTTGGCATCAAGGGCAACGGCATGGCCGCGCTCGCCGAGGTGCTTGCCGCACGGGGCGCCACCGTCACCGGCAGCGACGTCGAGGAGCAGTTCCAGACCCAGCAGATCCTCGACCGCCTTGGTGTGGTGCCGCAGGTGGGCTTCGACGGCCCGGTGCCGGAGGGCACCGACCTCGTGGTGCACTCCACTGCGTTCCAGCAGGACAACGCCCCCCAGCTGGTGGCTGCCGCGCGGGCCGGGGTGCCGGTGCTCACCTATCCTCAAGCCCTCGGCTCGCTGTCGCGGCAAATGCCGACCGTTTCCGTAACCGGCTCGCATGGGAAGAGCACCACTACCGCCCTCTGCGCCTCTCTGGTCGATGCGTTAGGAGTACCGGCCACCGTTCTGGCCGGCACCGGCATGGCTAATCTGGACGGCGCGGCGTCGCTGAACGCCGGCGATGCCAGCTTCGTCGTAGAGACCTGTGAATATCACCGCCATTTCGAGTGGATCAGCCCGTCGCACGCGTTGGTGACATCGGTCGAGTGGGAGCACCCAGACACCTACTCGTCGCTGCAGGAAGTAGTCGCCGCGTTCGCTTCGTTTCTGCGCGGCATGGCGCATACGGGCCACCTGATCTACTGCGCCGACGACGCCGGCGCGACCACCGTTGCGGAGCAGGTGGCAGCCGCGCGTCCCGACCTGCGGCTGGTGCCCTATGGCGAGGCGGCGGAGGGTCCCTTCTCCCTATCCGGTCTCGCGGCGGCGGCCGGGGAGACCAGATTCCG
The DNA here is from genome assembly GCA_913043885.1 of uncultured Spirochaetaceae bacterium. Taxonomy (GTDB): domain Bacteria; phylum Spirochaetota; class Spirochaetia; order SZUA-6; family Bin103; genus Bin103. Next base: position 4,080 of record CAJWOB010000028.1, read on the forward strand.
GCTGGCCGGCGGGGTAGCGGTGGGGGTGGAGGAGATCAGGCTCAGCGTTCCGGCCGCCCACAACGCGCTGAATGCCGCCGCCGCCGTTGCCGTGGCGGCGGCGCTGCACCCGCCCCCGGCCGGCGATGAGCGCCGGTGGTGGCAGACGGCGTCGCGGGCGCTGGCGGAGTTCCGCGGCGGGCGCCGGCGCATGGAGCTGGTAGGCGAAGCCGCTGGCGTCACCGTTATCGACGACTACGGGCACCATCCGACCGAGATCGTATCGACCCTGGCCGGGCTGCGCGCTTTCTATCCGGGGAGGCGGCTGGTGGTCGACTTCATGAGCCACACCTACACCCGCACGCTGGCGCTGTTGGACGAGTTTGGCGCTGCCTTTGCCGACGCAGATGTCGTGCTGCTGCACCCGGTGTTCGCCTCCGCCCGCGAGCAGGACTGGCTGCGCCAGCGGCAGCAGACGCCCGACGAGGTGGCCGGCCAGCTGATGGACGCGGTAAGCGCCACGCACCCGGCCGCCTCCTATCACCCGTCGTGTGCCGACGCCGTTTCGTTCCTTCTTGGTGAGCTGCGCGAGGGCGATCTGCTGGTGACAATGGGTGCCGGCGACAACTGGCAGGTAGGTCGCGAGGTACTGCGCCGGCTCGGCGGGGATAGCGCATGAACGGAATGACCGGCTACGGCCGCCACGAGCAGAGCTCGGAGCGATACCGCATTTCCGCCGAGCTACGCTCTTACAACAGCAGGTATCTGGAGCTGAACGTGTCGGTGCCCCCCGCGTTGGGGGAGCTGGAGCAGCGCATACGGCAGAAGCTAGACGCAAATCTCGCCCGCGGCAGGGTAGAGGCACAGCTGCGGGTGGCGGCTGCCGAGGCGGCCGTCGAGGTGGAGGTGAACGGACCGCTATCGGCGGCCTATCGCCGCGCGTTGTGGCAGCTCGCCGAGCCGCTGGGCCAGGCGGTGACTGTCGATCACCTGCTGTCGGTCGGCGGGCTGCTGCGAGAGTGCCGGCCTCAGGACAAGGAAGGCGTGTGGGAGGAGGCCGAGCCGGCGGTCGACACGGCAATGGCTCAACTGCTTGCCAGCCGCCGTGTCGAAGGTGAGGCGGCCGAGGCCGACGTACGCTCGCAACTGGCCCAGCTCACCGGCGAGCTCGACACGATCCGGCGAGACACCGCCTCAGACGCCGATGCGACCGCTACCGCCCGGGTCAGGGATGCGGCGGCTCGGGCGCGCGAGCTGCTGACCAGTGATGCCGATGATGAGCGGGTGGTGGCAGCGTTGGCCAGTCTGTTGGTGCGGGCCGATATCAACGAGGAGCTGGTGCGGGCGCGTGGCCACCTGGTGGCGCTAGAGGCGGCGCTCGCCGAGGATGGCACCGGCAAGCACATGGAGTTCCTCTGTCAGGAGGTCCTCCGCGAGGTGAACACGATTGCGTCCAAGAGCGCCGCGTACGGCGTTGCGGCCGCTGCGGTGCGCGCCAAGGGCTGCCTCGAGCGTATGCGAGAGCAGCTGCGCAACGTCGAGTGACCGAGGTGAGCGGATGATAGTCGCAATCTCCGGGAAGAGCGGGTGTGGTAACACGACCGTTACTCGCCTTGTGGCCGACACCCTGCATCTGAGGCGAATCAACTACACCTTCAAGGACATCGCCGCCGAGCGGGGTGTCGACTTCGAGGAGCTGCACCGCAGGGCCGCGACCGATCCGGAGATCGACCACTACCTCGATCGGCGTCAGGTGGAGCTGGCCTCCTCTGGTAACTGCGTGCTCGGCTCCCGCCTGGCGATCTGGCTGCTGGAGAACGCCGATTTGCGGGTCTACATCGACGCGCCCCTGCAGGTGCGCGGCGAGCGCATCGCGCTACGCGAGGGAATCCCACCAGAGGAGGCGATCGCAGCGACCGCTGAGCGAGACGCCGAGGACCGCCGGCGCTATATCGCTCTGTACGGGGTCGACATCGACGACAGTACGGAGGCCGATCTGGTGGTGGATGCCGCCAACAACGATCAGGTGCAGGTGGCGAACATCGTGGTAGCTGCGGCGCGCAAGGTGACCGGCGACTGAGTGGCCCTCCCGTGGGGCAATTGGCAACGCCGGCCGCGCTCGGTATTCTCTTGCCGTGCCGAGTATTCTTCCTCTGAAGCTGCTGATTCAGAACGACGAGAACCGCTACGAGCTGGCGGTGGCGACGATGCGTCGCGCCCACCAACTGTCCATCACCGCCGACGATGAGGTGGACTCCAACAAGGGCAAGGTAGTCTCGACCGCCGTCAAGCAGATCGTCACCAAGAAGGTCAAATACCAGATCGGCAACTAGCCGCCCCGCTCGGCGTCCTGGTCGGGCCCACCGCCGTCGGGAAGACGACGCTGGTCGCCGCAATCGCCGAGCACCTTCGCCCACTCCGGCTCGAGGTAGTCAACGCCGACTCGCGCCAGGTCTACAGAGGCATGGACATCGGCACCGCGAAGCCGCCGGCCTCGCTCCTGGCGGTGGTGCCTCACCACCTCGTCGATATTCTCGAGCCCAGCCAGGGCTTCTCGGCGGCCGACTTCGTCCGCCTCGCCGACGAAGCGGTGCAGCAGATTTCGTCCCGAGGTGCCGTCCCGCTGGTGGTCGGGGGGGCGATGTTCTACGCGCGCACCTTGCTGTACGGCCTGCCGGAGACGCCGCCCTCGGACCCCGACGTGCGGCAGGCGCTGATCGCCTGGGTCGAGCGCGACGGGTTGCCGGCGGTCTACGCCGAGCTGGCTGCGGTCGATGCCGAGACTGCGGGGCGGCTCCACATCAACGACCGCAGCCGAATCTTGCGTGCGATGGAGGTCTACTGGATCACCGGAAGGCCACTCTCGACCTTCCGGCCATCGCCCCGCGCCGCTGGGCGGGACGCGGTGCTATTTGCCGTCCGACGCAGCCGGTCCGACCTGAATGGCCGCATAGACGCGCGGGTCGACCAGATGATGGCCAACGGCCTGGCAGACGAGGTGGCGCGGCTGGCGGCGTCCGGCTTCGGCGCCGTTGCGCCGGGGATGGCCAGCATCGGCTACGCTGAGTTCTTCGACGAGGACGGGCGACTGCGCGGCCGCGAGGCCCATAGCGCGGCAACGGCGCTCATCAAACGCAACTCCTATCGCTTCGCCAAGCGCCAGATGACCTTCGCGCGGCGCCTCCCGGTGGATACATGGCTCGATCTGCCGTCCGACAAGGGTGCCGGAGACGCGGTGGCGTCGATAGCAGCGGCCGCCGCCGACGTCGCCCGATCGTTACAGAGCGGAGAGCCGAATCCTTGACACCCCGCCGGGCCGCGCCGATAGTAGCGGGGTCCGAATTAAGCCCCCTCCTGACCGTTACCGCACCACCAGCGATCACGATCGATTCCGGCTTCTCGAGGACGACATTACAAGGAGGAATCGCACTGCATGCCTAGTGGGCGGAAGCGCAAGCGTCACAAGATTGCGACGCATAAGCGTAAGAAGAAACTGCGAAAGAACCGACATAAGAAGAAGTAGGTAGAAGTAGGGCGATGATGAGCCTCGAGACAGTGCGTGCACCTCGCCTCCGCAAGCGCAGGAGGGCTGCGGCACTGGCGCTCTGGCTCAGCCTTGGCGTCGGGCTGGCCGGGGCAGAGTCGCTCTGGGAGCCGACGTTTGCCGGGCTCATCGCCGGCGAATCGGTGCTCCGGGTGGGTGATCTGGTCACCATCGAGATCGATTCAGCCGCGTCCTTCGACTTCGAGGCTACCGCCAACGACAACAAGACCCTGTCGCTGAGCCTCTCGGGCGGCGACCTGGGCGATCTGTTCTCGTTCCTGCCTTCTGGCAGCTCGGGCGGCGACCTGGCGACCGGTGGTCAGCAGAGCTACGCCATTCAGGCGTCGGTGGGCGCGCGCGTCGTGGACACTGATGCCGGTGGCAATGCCCGCGTCGAAGGAACTCGTAGCGTGACGCTGGCGGGGCGGCAGGAGTCGGTTACCGTGGCCGGGTGGCTGGACCCGGGCGCGCTCGCCTCGGGTGGCGGTCGGCGGGCGATGTTCTCCCAACTCACCGATGGCGTGCTGTCGGTTACCAGCTTCCTTGCGCCGGAGGCGCCCATCCTCCGCGCCGACGACCTGGTCATCCCCGATCTGGACGTGGCAACGGCCCAAGACGCCATCAATCCGCTGCTGGCGCCGGCTGCTGCCCCGGATGTGGACGACCTGTTGGCGGCGGCGGGGCAAGCGGATGCGGCAACAGTCGATGGCGCGGCCGCTGCGGGCCAGCCGAAACTGGCGCTGAGCGACGAGCGCCAACGCGAGCTGCTGCTTCAGTACCTCAACCGACTGATCGACTTGATCTTCCAGTAGCGGGCGGTGGCGACCAGCGCCATGGCCGATACCCCGCACGCACCACACCCCACGCGCCCCATCCACGATCCGCATCTGGGCCTGCGCGTCGCCGCGTTCTCGGACGCGGCGGGTCCGACGCTGGTGCGGCTGTCGTTCGGCGGGATGGCACGCGGCCTGGCGCGGGCCTGCGCGGCGGACATCGCCGCGCTCGACGGTGGCGCCCTGCAGTGGCGGGCTAGCGAAGAGGGCCGAGTGGCGGCCACGCTGTCGTTCGAGGCGGCGCAGCAGCTGGCGGCCGAGTGGCAGGGTGCGCCGGGGCTGGCGGCAGTGGGTGGGGAGATTGCCCGCGCCCTCGCGGCCCGCAGCGGTGCGCTGCAGCTCGCCGACGGGCGTCGCCTCGCCTATCGGCCACGCCCGCTGATAATAGGCATCCTCAACCTGACCCCCGATTCCTTCTACGCCGCCAGCCGCGCTAGCGGCAAGGACGCGGTTGCGCGGGGCCTGCAGATGGCAGAGGAGGGCGCCGACCTGATCGATGTCGGCGGCGAGTCGACGCGCCCCGGGGCGGATCCGGTCAGCGAGCAGGAGGAGCGGCAGCGGGTGGTGCCGGCCATTCGGGAGCTGGTGCGTGCGGGCGCGCCGCCGATCTCCATCGACTCGCGCAAGCCCGGGGTGGCCCGTGCTGCCCTCGACGAAGGCGCAGTCATGCTCAACGACGTCGGCGGCCTATCCGAGCCCGAGATGGCGTCGCTGGCCGCCGAGCGCGGCGTCCCCACCGTGGTGATGCACATGCGTGGCACGCCGGCCACCATGCAGCAGCGACCACACTACGACGACGTCATCGGCGAGGTGCTCGGCGAGCTGAAGGCGCGCATCAACGCTGCGGTAGCCGCCGGGGTTGCCGTCGAGCAGCTGCTGGTGGACCCGGGTATCGGCTTCGGCAAACGAGCGGCCGACAACCTGGCGCTGCTGAGCTCAGCCGGCGTATTCGGCATGCTCGGACCGGTGATGATCGGTGCCTCGCGCAAGTCATTCCTAGGCACGCTGCTCGACGTCGACTCCGACGACCGTCTGGTGGGCACCCTGGCCGCCCACGCCGCAGCACAGTTGCGCGGCGCAGACGTGCTGCGGGTCCACGACGTGGCGGCGGCGGTGCAGGCGGCCACGGTGGTCGCCGCGGTGCGTGGCGGTGCGTAGCATGGGGGAGCTCATCCAGCTGCCGCTGCTCCGCGACTACGTGCTGCCGGGCCTCGATATCCTGCTGCTGGCGTTCCTGCTGTATCAGGCCTACCGCATCCTGGCGCGCACCCGCGCGGTGCCGATCGCCCGTGGTGCCGGCCTCATGGCGGTGGTCTACGCGGCGGCTTTCTTCCTGAATCTGCGCACGGTCCTGTTGCTGATGAACCTCCTGGTGCCCGGCCTGGTCATCGGCCTGGCGATCGTGTTCCAGCCGGAGCTGCGGCAGATATTCATCCGCATCGGCCAGCGGCCGTGGAGCCTCGGCGGCGGGCCACCCGTCGGCGCTCGTCAGGTGCAGCGGATCGTGGCGGCGCTGGAGCAGCTGCGTAAGGCCAGGCGAGGCGCGCTCATCGTGGTGATGCGTCGCGTGGGCCTGCCACGGGTGGTCGAGAGTGGCGTGGCCGTTGGCGCCGAGCTGAGCACCCAGCTACTGGTGTCGCTGTTCACGCGAGGATCGCCGCTGCACGATGGTGCTGCCATCGTCGACCAGGATCGCGTGGTGGCGGCTGGCTGCTTCTTGCCGCCTTCCGAACTCACCCTTCGCCGCCGTGGCACCCGCCACCGCGCGGCACTCGGCATTACCGAGGAGTCCGATGCGGTTGCCATCGTCCTATTCGAGGAGACCGGCGGCCTTTCTCTCGCACACCAGGGCGAGCTGAGCGGCGATCTCGAGCTCGACAAGCTGCGCACCCGGCTGGAGGAGGTGCTCGGGGTGGAGCCCGCGCGCGCCGGCGCTGGGGCGGGCGCGGCGGACTAGGCGGCGACCGCGGTGGCACCGTCGCTGGGGGAGCGGGTGGAGAAGTCGGTCGGCAGGCTGGCGCGACCGGCGCTGGCCGCGCTACTGCGCCTGGTCTCCCATAACGTGTTGGCCAACGCAATCTCGATTATCGCTGCGGTATCGCTGTTCGTGTTGCTGCGGGTGAACACACCCGACCAGCGCTTCTTCAGCGTCCCGCTACAGTTTCAGCTGCCGCCCGGCTACGCACTGGCCAGCGTGACCCCACAGAGCGCACGGCTCACCCTGCGGGGGGAGCAGGAGCTGATCTTCTCGCTGAGCGAGGAGGAGTTCAGCGCTGTGGTGGACCTGCGACCGTTCGCGGCCGAAGGCGAGCACGAGGCGCCGGTGGAGGTGCTGGTCGAGGGGCGTGCCGCCGCCGTGCAGCGGCTCGAAGTGAGCAGCGACCCGGATGCCACGGCCGTGGTGCTCGAGCAGGCGGCCCGTAAGAGCGTGCGGGTCCGACCTGTCATCGTGGGCAGCGTGGCGCGCGGCCACGAGCTTACCGCGTTTACCATCATTCCTTCGGAGGTGGAGGTAGCCGGGGCGCGCGGGGCGGTGGAACGTCTGGAGGACGTCAGCACCGAGGAGATCGAGCTGCGCGGGCGCGATGGCAACTTCATCACGCGGGGCGCATTGCGCCGGTGGACCCGCTTCTGACGCTGCCGGGAGGGGCCATCGCCGAGTTCCGCGCGGTGGTAACCGAGCAGCGGGTCGATCGCGACCTCGCCGGAGTGGCCGTACGCATCGTCAACCTGGCCGACGGGCTGGTGGCAACCGCCGGGGTGCAGCCGGTGACCATCACCGTGGCCGGTCCGCGCATAGCGGTGGAGGAGCTGCGGCCAGCCGCGGTAGCGCTCACCGTTGACTTAGCGGAGGTGGTGCAGGAAGGTACCTACACCGTCGTCCCGCAGGCTACGGTGCCGGAGCCGCCGAAGGTCGTGGACCTCTTTCCTGCCAACCTCGAGCTCGCGGTCACTGAAGCGGAAGCTCGGTGATTCTCGGCATCGGCATCGACGTGGTTCACCCGGACCGCATCCGCAAGTGGCAGAGGATAGACGGCCTCCTGGATCGCTACTTCCACGCCGATGAGCTCGCGCAGTGTCGCGCCCGCGGTAAGTCAGGATTTCTGTCGCTGGCCGCCCGGTTCGCGGCAAAGGAGGCATTCGGCAAGGCGCTGGGGACCGGGCTTTCCGGCCTGGCGCTGCGGGATATGGCGGTGATGAACGACGAGGTGGGCAAACCCGAGCTCCGTCTGGAGGGCAGCGCGCAGGCGGCGTTCGAGCGTTTCGGCGGTAGTCGGGTGCTCATCTCGCTTACCCACGAACGGTCCGCGGTGTTGGCGATGGTGGTTATCGAGGGAGCCGCAGCGTGAGTGAAAAGAAGGTCAGCTTCTTCCACAAACAGCCCTCCACCTGCCCGGTGTGTGACGCCGAGTTCAGCCGTGAGGAGCTGCTATCCGGCGGCGGCCGCCTTATCGCCGGCAGCCTGACCCCCGAGCTGCGGCGGCAGTACGAGCCGTCCAACAAATACGGAGAAGTGTGGCCGCTGATCTACCCGATCACGGTGTGTCCCAACTGTCTGTTCGCGTCGTTGCACGGCGACTTCGACGACACCTCCGATGCCGACATAGCCTCCCTGCAGCAGGCCACCGGCGAGCGCCAGCATGCGGCAGGCCTGCTGTTCGACGACCTGGACTACTTTCGCCCACGCAATCTCAACGAGGGTACCGCCAGCTACCTGCTGGCGACGATGTCCTACGACTATCGCGGCGAGGTGGTGTCCCCCACCTTCAAGCGCGGCTTGTGCTCGCTGCGGGCAGCCTGGCTGTGCGGCGATCTGGAACGCCACGAGCCAGACAGCAACTGGAGTTACGTCGCCGACCTGTTCTACCGCAAAGCGCGTTTCTTCTATTCAATGGCGATGGAGCGCGAGGAGAGTGGCGAGGAGACGCTGCAGGGCGTGTCCAACTTTGGCCCCGACACCGATCAGAACTACGCCTTCGAGGGCCTCATCTACATCGCCGCGCTGCTGGAGTTTCGGTTTGGCCCCCGGCGGGATCCGGAGCGACGCGCCGCCGCCCTGAACCGAGCCAAGATCACCCTGTCGAAAGTGTTCGGTTTCGGCCGGGCGTCCCGCGACAAACCGGGCCCCATTCTGGAGCACGCCCGAGAGAGCTTCGCCGCCATAGACGAGGAGCTCGACCAGCTGCGCGCTTCCTGAGCGCGCTCAGTTGGCCGCAAGTGCGACAGGACTGAGCGGCGCTCGCATGGATGCCCGCAACGTCCGCCTCACCCTCGCCTACGACGGCACCGACTTCTGCGGTTGGCAGCGGCAGAAGTCCGATCGCACCGTCCAGCAAGTGGTGGAGGACGCCCTCGAGCGCATGCTCGGCGAGCCAGTTCGGGTGCAGGCCGCCGGCCGCACCGACTCTGGGGTGCACGCCACCGGCCAGGTCATCAACTTCCGCACCGCCTCCACCTCGATACCCGCCGACCGCTGGGCAGTGGCGCTCAACAGCTATCTGCCCGAGGACGTGCAGGTGGTGAGTGCCGGGCTGGCCCCCGACTCGTTCGACAGCCGCCGCTCAGCGCTGGCGCGCGGGTACCGCTACCAGATCCTGAACGGCGGCGCACGCTTGCCCCACCTGCGTCGCTACTGCTTCCGTGTGCGCGCGCCGCTGGACGTCGGCTACCTGAACCGGGCGGCGGCGCAGCTGGTGGGGGAGCACGACTTCGCCGTCTTTGCCGCGGCCGGCGATGCCAGCGCCTCCACGGTGCGGCGGGTGCTGTCGGCGAGCTTCTATCCTGCAGTGCCGTTCCTGGTGTTCCGCATCGTGGCTACGTCGTTTCTGTGGCGGATGGTGCGCAGCATCGTCGGCACGCTGGTGGAGCTGGCCGAACAGAGCGCGCCCCCCGGCGATGTCGGCGATCTGCATGGGCAGTAAAGTGTTCGGCTTCACGCTTCCCACGCCCATGACACGATGAGGATTGGCGGTGCGAAGCAACTGAAGATTCGGAGTGTCGGCGTAGAGAAACTCGTGAGGGTGATGGGGCAGAATGTTCTTGGCCAGAACCAAGAGATCCAGGAG
>CAJWOB010000029.1 GCA_913043885.1 uncultured Spirochaetaceae bacterium
ATGAAACGGATCGCCGTGGTGACCGGTGGGGGCACCGGGATCGGCCGGGCCATCTCATTCGCACTGGCCCGTTGTGGCGCGCGGGTGACCATCGGCTTTCGGGACAGCGAGGGCGACGCCGCCGATGCGGCCGAACGAATCGTAGCCACCGGGGGGGCCGCCACGATCTGCCGCTGCGACGTGACGCGGGAACAGGAGGTGGCAGCGCTGATGGCCCACGCCCGAAAGCACGGCGGCGGCGTGGACATCCTCATGGCCAACGCCGGCACGCCGCTGGGCACGCACGCTACGCGCGAGCTGACCGGCGATCAGTGGGACCAGACTATGGCGACCAATTGCAGCAGCGTCTTCTACTGCGTCAAGCACGCCGTCGACATGCTGCCCGACGGTCGCGGCCGCATCGTGGTAACCAGCTCGGTAAGCGCGCGAAGTGGCGCCGGCCCCGGGGCACTCTCCTACGCCGCTGCCAAGGGCGCCATCAACAACATGGTGCGCAACTGGGCCAAAGAGCTGGCACCGCGCGGCATCACGGTGAATGCCATCGCCCCCGGCGTTATCTGGACCCGCATCCACGAGCAGGGAACGGACCCGGCCGAGTACCGCGCCCTGATCGACCGCATCCCGCTGGGGCGGGACGGCCAGCCCGAGGACTGTGTCGGTGCGGCGCTGTTGCTGTGCTCGCAGGAGGGCAGCTACATCACCGGACAGACAATCGAGGTAAACGGTGGCATGTCGATGCCGTAAGGAGGAGCAAGGTGGCGAAGACGAGTGACGGTGCAGAGCAACGCCGATACCGCGTGATGTGGGACCAGAATGCGGGTCAGGAGATGTACTACAACCCACCAATCTCCCCGCAGCGAGTGGCGCAGGCGACCTTCGGGTTCTTCGAAGGCCGTCCGGTCGACGCCTACGTCGGCGCGATGGGCTCCAATGCCGGATTCACCGTGGGGTGGCCCACCAAGGTGGAGAATGCCGAGTTCATCGTCGATCGACTGCAGCGGGGTCGGCGGATCGGCGACATCAAGTTGTGGCGTCACGCCGAGCAGCTCCGGCTCGCGTTCGAGGCTGGCATCGACTTCGAGCAGGTGAAGGTGGAGGAAGCCAGACGACTAGGGGTGGACTTCTTCTTCCGCCTCGCCATGAACGACTGGCATCACATCGCCAGCGAGGCGGACGAGTCCAACCTCTGGTCGGGGGATTTCTTTGCCGAGCGCCCCGAGCTGTGGATCGGCGATGAGGGCGCGCGCGGGTGGCCGGAGAAACTGTGGAACGTTCTCCGCTTCTTCCAGGACTTCGCCCACGAGGAGGTACGTAATCTGCGCCGCGACCTGGCGATCGAGGCGTGCGAGCGCTACAAGGTCGACGGCTTCCTCTTTGACTTCATGCGCTGCCCCGGCTACTTCAAACGCGGCGCCGAGGAGGCCGGCATGCCGCTGATGACCGAGCTTCTGGCGCAGACCCGGGACGCGCTCCGTCGCACCGGTAGCGGCCGCGGCCGCTCGATCCGCTTCGCGGTGCGGGTGCCTAATACCATCGGCGGCAGCGAGCGGCTCGGCCTGGATGTGCGCAACTGGGTGAAGGATGGGTTGGTGGACATCGTCGTTCCCTCGTCCTTCTTTGCCCAGGACATGGAGGAGGACGTGGGCGAGTGGGTGGACCTGGTCAGCGACACGCCGGTGCAGCTGTATCCGGCCATCGAGGAGGGCTACGCGCCAGGTCACACCGGCAATTTCAACCGCTGGTACTTCCAGCCTCCGGTGATGAGCCCGATGAGCAACGAGATGCTGCGCGGCATCGCCGCCCGCCACCACGCCAGAGGGGTGGATGGCATCTACACGTTCAACTTCTTCGGCAGCGCCCCTACCTACGACTACGACAACCGTGAAGCCGTCGACGACGTCGCCGATCCGATACGCCTACAGCACAAGGACAAGGTGTTCGTGGTGATGCGAAGCCACGCCTCGTTTCCCAACTGCCTGGTAACGGAGCATCAACTACCACTCACCCTTTCCACCGAGCCTGCAGCGGTTACCGTGGATGTCCCCGACGACCTTCGCACCGTCGCCGATCGACTGGCGCTGTGCCGGCTACGGGTGCATCTGACGAATGTCGAGGTCTACGACGGCATCGAGGTCTCCCTCAACGGCGCGGTGCTGGAGTGCTCCAACCCGATAGAGGGTGGGGAGTACCGGATGCGCAATGGCGGCCAGCAGTGGCTGGAATACGATCTGCAACACGCCCTCCCCGCCCAGGGCAGCAACGAGATAGGCCTGCGTCTGACCGCGCGCCTCGAGCGGCTGGCCGCCGAGTTCGATATCACGGTGGAGGATATCGAGTTGGAGATCCGCTACGAGTATCCCAACGGCGCCTGGTAGCGCGAACGCCAGTCTGTCGGTGCCGTCACTCCTTCAGGGGCGGGAACATCGGCGCATAGGTGCCGCGAGGCTCCATCGCGACGATGGTGTCGCCGGCGAACGTCATTCGGTAGCGCTGCCAGTAGATCCACTCCTCGTGGCTCTGCTCCACCTGAGGCACCTCCACTGCGACCGCAGTATGGGCCGCCAGCGGCTCCGTCACCGCCCACTCACCGACCTGTGCGAAGGCCGAGCCGGCCGAGCCGGCCGAGCCGGCCGACAAGACCAGCTGCTGCCACTCGAGCCAGCCTGGCTTGCGTACCCAGAGCCTTCCCCGGTCGGCGAGGGTCACCACCACTCGCTCAGGGCTCTCCAGCGACCCCTCGATGGTGGCGGCCGAAAGCGAACCGGGTAGAAACAGATTGAGCATAGTGTCCTGACCGTGCCGGGTGGCGGCGTGGCTCATCGCGCTCCACAGCACCTGAATGCCCCCCTGGGTGACGTCCAGAATCGACGCCGACAGAAACAACGGGTCGGGTACGTGGAGGTCGCTGGGTGTCGGGAATCCCCAGCCGCCGTCTGACTCGTCCGGAAAGGTCGCTACCGCGTACTCTGGCGCGTCCGCCGGCGCGAGAATCTCCTGGCCGCGCAACCACTGGCTGGGCAGCAGGTGGCTGCGCAACATCCGCTCCGCCCGGCCGAAGTAGGCGGGATAGCCTGCCAGACCGATCAAAATGGCGGCCTGCGCCATGTCGCCGGTGTTGTTGATCTCGCCACGACCGGGCACCCGCTCGTCGCCGAGCGTCTCGATCGACCAGCCAAAGCTGGAGCAGGTGCCGGCAAGGCCGCGATCGAGAATGCGGCGCGCATGCTCCAGCGTATCGAGATCGCCTACCAGCACGCCGTAGTCGGCCAGCCCATGTACCGTCCCGGTTATCGAGTGGGTGTGGGTGCCCGCATGGACGGTCAGCCGCCCGTCGTCGTCAAAGGCGCGTGTCCGGCAGAGTCGAACGAATCGCTGTGCCAGCTCCAGTGCGCGATCGTCGCCGCTGAGACGGCAGAGGTAGGTAAGGGCCGTGATCGTACGGCCCCGCACCCGCGGCGCTGCGCCCTCCACTGACTCGCCGTCACGGAATCCCGGCGCGTCGAGGCCCGCCGAGCAGATCGCTGCGGCGTCCCAACTGCCGTCAGGCTTCGTAATCTGCAGCATGGCGTCGAGCAGGCGTCCGAGGCGATCGCGCACCTCTGCGTCTCCCGCGGTGAAGCCCAGCTCGGCAAAGGCCTGGATGATCTCCCGCAGATCGTGGGGATTCACCTCGCCGCTCGCGAGCGGCATGGCGAGCGGGTTGTCGGTGTAGCCCAGCAGCGCGTCGCGCAGGCCCTGCACGGTCTCTGCCGGAGCATCGGCACCGGTGACGGCCGCTGCCTTGAACAGCGCGTCTACCGCGCGCCCGTAGTTGTGCGCATCCTCTACACCGCGGCCGAGCTGGCGCCCGACCCAGCGCACCACATAGTCGGACGCCCGCGCGACCCGGTGCGGCAACTCCAACGGCACCCCTGCTATCATACGCGAGGTGGACGAGCGCGCCAAAGACACTCCCCTCGACCGGATTCGGGCCCTCACCTGCGACGTCTTCGGTACGGTAGTGGATTGGCGCCGCGGCGTAATCGAAGCCGGGGCCGAGCTCGAGCGACGGACCGGCGTCGCGGTGGACTGGGAGGAGCTGGCAGACGCGTGGCGCCGAGGCTACGAGCCGGCGATGGCCGCGGTCCGCAGCGGCGCGCGGCCCTGGGCGACCATCGACGTTCTGCACCGGGAGATACTCGATCGGCTGCTGAGCGAACGTGGCGTGGCTCTCGAAGAGGCGGAGCGGCGCTGGCTGAACGCGGCGTGGCACCGCCTGCCAGCGTGGCCGGACGTTCACAGCGGCCTCGGTCGGCTGCGCCGACGTTACACCACCTGCGCGCTCTCCAACGGCAATGTGTCGCTGTTGGTCGATCTCGCCCGCTACAACGAGATGTGCTGGGACTGCGTGTTGTCCGCCGAGCTGGCAGGCGACTACAAGCCGCAACCCGTCGTCTACTCGCGGGCGGCGGAGCTCCTCGACCTGCAGCCGGCGCAGATCCTAATGGTGGCCGCCCACGATCACGACCTCAACGGCGCTCGCGCCGTTGGATGTGCCACTGCGTTCCTCCCGCGGCCGGACGAGTGGGGACCAGGAGCGGGCGCCGAGGTCCCCGACGGCACCCATGATATCGTGGCCGGCAACTTCAACGCCCTCGCCGACGCGCTGGGCGCATAGCTCGTCACGGGCGCGCGTTCAGCGGCGGGCGCTCAGAAGCGGGCGCTCAGAAGCGGGCGCTCAGAACCGCATGCGCGCCTCCACCTTCTCCACCTGGATGTCCGCCCCAATCGGAAACGAGCCGCGTGACGCCACCCACAGGGCGACATGATTCTCGCCGCGGCGCAAGCTGCCCGGCCGCAGGGCGTAGGTCAGCAGCGTCAGGCGCTGCGCCGGGTCTGGCTCCGTCGAGCGTGCGGTGCCGGCCGGCGGTTGCGGCGCGGGCGAGAAGAGCTGCGGATCGCGGTGGCTGTCATCCCGTGCCGCCAGCGGCAGCTCCTCGGCGTTCAGCGTCGCGCCGAGGAGATCGGCCGGCTGCAACGTGTACACGACTACCGCCAACTCGGCCTGGCGGGCATCGCCTACAGGGACATCAACCCGCAAGGACAGTGTCGTCGGCTCGCCGTGGTTGGCGAGCGTCGCCGGTAGCGCGAAGTGGGCGTTGCGGCAGAAGTAGCCCTGGGACCAGGGGAACACACCCCGCCGCTCTACGACGCAGGTCAGATCCTTGTCCGCCATGGTGTCGGCCTGCCCGACCTCGAGGTAGGCGGGCGCATGCGCGGCGCTGACGTTCATGTCCGGAATCCCGCGGCTGGCGTAGTACTCGGGCAGCGCGGTCGACCAATTGAAGGTCTCCACGCCATCGGCGCCCTGTGCCAGCCAGTTGCCGAACACGCCGCGAAGCACCTCGATGGGCGCATGCCGGTAGCCGTCACTGGCGTGGTGGTCGTCGAAACAGGGGCAGAGCTTGACCGGCGTCTCGCCAAGCGCGGCACGGAAGTCGCCGACGTCCATGGTCAACGTTCGCGACCCGAGACTCAGCAGATCCACCAGTCCTTCCCGCGCCCAAGTGACCACGTCGAGTCCGTCGACCTGACACCCGGCAACCGTCTCCGGCACCTTGGCCGCGAGCAGAATCGGCCTACCCCGCTTCGCCGCCACCTCCTGCAGCGCCGCCCGCACCTGACGCATCAGATCCGTGGGCGCCGCTCGCAACTCCCACTGTCGGCCCACCGGCAGAACCGGGAGATGGCGGGCAAAGTTCACCTGAATGCCGTCCAGGTCGTAGCGCTCGGCCAGCTCGCGCAGCACCGCCACCTTGTGGGCACGCAGCCCTGGCTCGGCGAGGTTCCACATGCCCTGCCACCACCAGCTGGGCAGCGTCCATTCTGGGTGCGCGGCCTTCAGTGGTGACAGCTCCTCCATCTCCAGATTGCAGTTTGCGTCGGCGTCGACCTCGCTAATGCGGTGGGTCCACCACGCCTCCAGACCGCGCCGGTGAGTCTCGGCCACCACCCTCTCCAGCCAGTCGATTCCCTGCTGATGCCAGGTCTCCAGCGACGTCAGATGTGGGTAGGGCAGCACGTCGCTGGGGTACGATGCCCGGTCGCTGCTCGGGTGCAGCTCCCACATGATGCTGTCTATCTGCGATCCCGGCTGGTCGACGAGGTGGAAGCGGAACTCCAGCCATTGGTCGAAGTCTCCACCCAACATCTCGCCGGGATCGAAGGCGTCGTACTCGACGATGATGCGCCGGCGACGCTCTGCCGCCTCGCGATGCTCGGCAGACAGTGATAGGGTCTGGTGTGACATCGAGGCGAGGCTACCACGGGTAGCCCGCTGACACGGTTAGCCGGCTAACACGGGTACCCTGGCCTGCAGGGGCCGCCAAGCGTGCCTTGCGGTAGACTGAGCCGTCATGACCATGATCGAGATGCCAGCCGTCCAGACGCGCCTCACCTCGGACGAGGAGCAGATCCTCCTGCGCGTGCTGCGCGAGGGCGCGACGCTAGCCACCGGCCCCGAAGGGGAGGCGTTCGAGCAAGAGTTCGCCGCGTTCGCGGGGAGCGACGGCGCCGTGGCGGTGAACAGCTGCAGCTCGGCGCTGGAGCTCTCGGCGGTGCTGTGCGGCGTCGGCAAGGGCGATGAGGTCATCATTCCCGCCCACACCTTCGTGTCATCCGCGGTGCCGTTCGCGCGCAGAGGCGCGAAGATCGTCTGGGCCGATATCGATCCTGACACCGCGGTGTTGAGTGCCTCGTCGGTGGAGCGACTGCTGACCAAACGCACCAAGGCGATCGTGGTCGTCCACCTGTACGGCCTGCCTGCGGATATGGATGCGATTCTCGCGCTGGCCGACCCGCGCGGCATCAAGGTAGTAGAGGACTGCGCCCAGGCACCCGGGGCTCGCTACCGCGGCCGCCGCGTCGGGGCGATCGGCCACTTCGGCTGCTTCAGCTTCCACACCCACAAGAACATCAACACGCTTGGCGAGGGTGGCATGCTCACCACCCGGGCCGAGGAAGACGCGGTGTCCGCACGCAAGCTGCGGTGGATGGGGAACTGGCCCTTCGAAGAGGAGCGCAAGCGGTACTGGGTGCCGGCAATGGGCAACGTCGCTCCGCCGATGGCGGACCAGTGGCCGTACAACTTCTGCCTGGGGGAGCCAAACGCGGCGGTGGGGCGCTCGCTGATCAAGCGGGTGGACGGCATCAACGAGCAGCGCCGCAAGCAGGCGGCCCGCATCTTGGCCGCGCTGACCGATTGCCCTCAGCTCCAGTTCCAGAAGGTGCCGGATGACCGCGAGCACGCCTACCACCTGCTGGCCGCGCGCTACGACGCTCCGGCAGGGACTACCAGAGACGATCTGATCCAGCACCTGCTCGACCGCTACCAGCTCAAGACGATCGTCCAGTACTGGCCGCTGCACCGCACCCCGTTGTTCCAGCAGTTCGGCTTCGACCGCGCCGAGGTGCCGGAGAGCGATCGCTGGTTCGACAACATGATCAGCTTTCCGTGGTGGTCGGACATGCCGGACGCCACCCTAGACGACATGGCGGAGCGCATCGTCGCGGCCATCGGGGACGTGATTGCCCGCGCGGCATAGCCGGCGGGGCGCGCCGCCTAGCAGCCCCGCAGCCGGGGCGCGGCGCCCCGTGCGGGGACGGTCGGTGGCCGCCCCGCCGCGTGCTTTGACGAGTCCCTGCGCTGGACGCCATCATGCCGGGCAGGATGGTTACCTACATCGTCAGACGCGTGCTGCTGATGATTCCCACGATCTTCCTGATCTCCATCCTGACCTTCTTCGTCATCGAGCTTCCCCCTGGCGACTTCGCCAGCCGCTACGCCGAAGCGTTGCAGGCGCAAGGCCTGGACTTCGACGACGAGGTGCTCGAGGGGTTTCGCGAGCTCTACCATCTGAACGACCCGACCATCATCCGTTACTTCAAGTGGATCGGCGGCTTCCTTACCGGCGACCTCGGCTACAGCATCGAACACCGTCGCCCGGTGGCGGAGGTACTCGGCGAGCGCATGGTGCTGACGGTGGTTCTCTCGCTCGTTTCCCTGCTGTTCACCTGGGTGGTGTCCTTCCCTATCGGAGTGTATTCCGCGGTCCGCCAGTACTCCTTCGGCGACTACTTCTGGACGGTCATCGGGTTTCTCGGCCTGGCCATCCCCAACTTTCTGCTTGCGTTGGTGTTGATGTTCGTCATCAGCAAGTACTTCGGTGGCGCAATCGGCGGCCTATTCTCGCGTGAGTACCAGGACGCGGCGTGGTCCATCGGCAAGGTGCTGGACCTGTTCCGCAACATCTGGATACCGGTCATCGTGGTAGGAACCGCAAGCACCGCCGGTCTGATCCGCGTGCTGCGTGCCAACCTACTCGACGAGCTGAAGCGGCCGTATGTCGAGCTGGCCCGGGCAAAGGGGCTGACCGAGCGTAAGCTGATCATCAAGTACCCGCTGCGCATCGCCATCAACCCCTTCCTCTCCAGTGTCGGATGGGTGCTGCCGGGCCTCATCTCCGGCGCGGTAATCACCGCGATCGTCCTGGACCTGCCGACCGCTGGCCCACTCTACCTGCGCTCCATACGTGCCGAGGATATGTCGCTGGCCGGCACCTTCATGATGTTTCTTGCCATGTTGACCGTGGTAGGGACCCTCATTTCCGACATCCTGCTCGCCATCGCCGATCCCCGGATTCGATATGACTGAGCGCACCGGCCAGAGACGGCCGTGCGGTAGCTGATGGCAACCGCCAGCGGACCGGTCCTGTTCCAGGAGGAGCGGGTACAGAGCACCTACGACGCGAGCCAGTGGCGGCTGATGCGCATCAGCTTCGCCCGGCACAAGCTGGCGGTGGTCGGCGCAGTGGTGGTAGTGCTTGGCTACTTCATCGCTCTGTTTGCCGAGTTCGTCGCCCCGTACGACCCAGGCGCGATAACGTTCGTTTCTCCGGCCCGCTCCAACCAGCTCATCCCCCCCAAGCTGCCCCGCATCGTCCACCCGGATGGGGGGCTGCGCTGGTTCTTCGTCCATCCACTGGTAGAGATGCGCGATCAGGAGACGCTGATGGTCACCTACCCGGAGGACACCAGCGTCAGCTACCCGATTCGGCTCTTCGTGCGCGGCGCCCCCTACAAGCTTTTTGGCTTCATCCGTAGCGATATACATCTGTGGGGAGTCGCCGATGGGCGCGCGTACGACGATCCAGAGAAGGTCCGCCTGCACCTGTTTGGGACGGATCAGAAATCTCGTGACGTGTTCTCGCGGATCCTCCACGGCACCCGCATCTCGCTGAGCATCGGTCTGCTCGGGGTCGCGATGCAGTTCGTGCTGGCTATCGTCTTCGGCACGATCTCCGGTTATTTCAGCGGCCCGTTGGACAACGCCATCCAACGGCTCATAGAGGTGCTCACCAGCGTGCCGACGTTGCCACTGTGGATGGTGCTCTCCATCTCGATACCGCAGAGCTGGCCGGTTATTCGTGTGTTCTTCGCCATCACCATCATCCTGTCCCTACTCAGCTGGCCGGGGCTGGCGCGTCAGGTGCGGGGCAAGGTCCTTAGCCTGCGCGAAACCGAATACGTGGTGTCGGCCCGACTCGACAACGCCCCGACCTCCCGGATCATGTTCATCCACCTGATTCCCGGGTTGATGAGCCATCTGATCGCGTCGCTCACCCTGGCGATTCCAGGCACGATTCTGGGCGAGACCAGTCTGAGCTTCCTGGGCCTGGGCCTGCACGAGCCGGCGATCAGCTGGGGCGTCCTGCTCCAGGATGCCCAGCAGCTCCGCACCATCCTGTTCGCCCCATGGCTGATGATTCCGGTGATCCCGGTGATTCTCTTCATCCTGGCGTTCAACTTCGTCGGCGACGGTCTGCGTGATGCCGCCGATCCCTACAAGTCCTGATGGCACCTGAACGGCCTCTTCTGGAGGTGAACGACCTCCGCACCTACTTCTTCACGTCGCTGGGAACCGTACGAGCCGTCGATGGCCTCTCGTTTTCCGTTCCGCTGCAGCGCATAGTCGGTATCGTCGGCGAGTCTGGTTGCGGCAAGTCGGTGGCCGCCAGATCGATCCTCGGCATAATCCCGCCTCCCGGCAGGGTGGTGAGCGGATCGATGCACTTCGATGGCGACCAGGGCCTGCTCGACCTGGCCGCCCTCGACCCCCACGACGAGGTCTACCGCAAGACCCGGGGCAAGGAGATCTCGATGATCTTCCAGGAGCCGATGAGCGCGCTCAGCCCGGTGCACACTGTGGGGGACCAGCTAGTGGAGGCCCTCATGCTCTACGACGAGCAGCTGACCAAGGAGGATGCGCGGGATCGCTGTATCGGGCTTCTCCGTCAGGTGGGCATCCCCTCTCCGGAGACCCTCATCGACGCCTACATCTTCGAGCTGAGCGGTGGCATGCGACAGAGAGTGTTGGTTGCGATGGCGATCTCAGGCGAGCCGAAGCTGTTGATAGCCGACGAGCCCACTACCGCCATCGACGTGACCATACAGGCCAAGGTCTTGGACCTGCTGCGGCACCTGCACGAAGAGAAGCGCATGTCGATGCTGTTCATCACCCACAACATGGGGGTGATCGCGGAGCTCGCCCACGAGGTCATCGTCATGTATCTGGGTACCGTCGCCGAGCAGGGCTCGGTCAACGACATCTTCGACAACCCCCAACACCCTTATACCCAGGCATTGCTGGAGTCGATCCCCGGCATCGGCGTGGAGCCGAAGACCACCTTGCAGGCCATCGAAGGGAGCGTCCCAGACCCCTACCGTCGCCCGCCGGGATGCCCGTTCAGCAACCGCTGTCCCTCCTTCAAGGCTGGCACGTGTGACGCCGCTCTGCCGCCGCTCTATCGCGTCAGCGAGAGCCAGACGGCACGCTGTTTCCTTCTCGAGGGCAACGAGGTGGTGGCAGAGGCAGCGCCGCCACCGGAGGTTAGCGCTGATGGCTGATGCGGCCGCGGCGGGGGCCATGGAGCGCGGCAACATCATCGAGGTACGGGGGCTCAGCAAGCACTTCCCGATCAAGCGCGGCATCCTCAAGCACACCGTCGGCTGGGTGCGGGCCGTGGACGACGTGAGCTTCGATGTACGCCGCGGCGAGACCCTGGGCCTGGTAGGCGAGAGCGGGTCGGGAAAGACCACCGTGCTGCGGCTGCTGGCGCGCGCGCTCGAGCCGACGGACGGAGCGATCAGATTTCGGCTAGCAGATTCGGAAGTCGACATGGCGGTGGCGGAGAAGGAGGTGCTTCGCGCGGCGCGGCGCCGCATCCGTGTGGTGTTTCAGGATCCGGAGTCGTCGCTCAATCCGCGCATGACGGTTCGCCGCATCATCGGCGAGCCGCTGGTGGTCAACGACAAGCTCAAAGGAGAGGCGCTGGACGCGCGGGTAAAGTCCTTGATGGCGCTGGTGGGGCTGCAGCCGGAGCAGCTGAACCGCTATCCCTACGCCTTCAGCGGTGGTCAGCGGCAGCGAATTGGGGTGGCACGCGCACTCGCATTGGACCCGGAGGTGCTGCTTGCCGACGAACCCACCTCCGCCCTCGATGTTTCGGTGCAGGCGCAGATTCTCAATCTACTGCTGGAGCTGCAGCGCGAGCTCGGCCTCACCGTGATCTTCGTCACCCACGACCTGAGCGTTATCCGCCACATGTCCGACCGGGTTGCCGTGATGTACCTGGGCCACTTCGTCGAGCTGGGCGACCGACAGCAGATCTTCGACAAACCGCTACATCCCTACACCGAGGCGCTCTTCTCCGGGATTCCGCAGCCGAACCCACACCGCCCCCTCAAGCGCATCGTACTGGAGGGGGACATTCCCGACGTCGCTCAGGTGCCCACCGGGTGCCCATTCCACACCCGCTGCCCGTACAAACAGGACCGCTGCGAGTCCGAGCCACCCCTGCTCGCCGAGGTTGGCAACACCGGGCGACAGGCCGCCTGTCACTTCGCCGCAGAGCTCGACCTCAAGGGGGAGCAGGAGCTCCTCTCCTAGACGGGAGGCAGCCCCCCAGTGCCAGCACTGAACCACGACGACGGCTGGAACATCCCGGCCGACGGCCCCTTCTACCCTCCCCTCCCGGCCACGTACCGCGGCGTGCATGTGCAGTACGTGTTCTTCCGATGCGCACCCGACAGCATGGCGGCGCTGCTACCGGCGCCACTGCAGGCCGACCCGGCCGGGAGCTGTGTTGCGGCCGGTCTGGACGTCCCGTTCTGCACCGGGTACGGGGCTTTTCAGGAGTCTTTCCTGCTGCTGCCGAACCTGTTCGAAGGGAGTCGCGGCTACTACTGCTCCCACGTGTTTCACAACGGCCCGGCGGGGATCGCCGCCGGCCGAGAGATCTACGGCACCCCCAAGGTCTACGCCGACGTGACGTTCCGGCGCCACGAGATGGGGCTGGTTACCGACACCGCCTACGGCGGTGTGCCGGTAATGCGCATCGACTCCACGCTGGGTTCTCCGGTGGCGGCGAAGTCACTGCCGGCGCTGACGCTGTCCTGGCGGCTCAAGGTCATCCCACGGGCCGACGGCCCGGGCCCCGCCATCAAGCAGTTGATCGATGGCGGCCCCGCCACCAGCGACCTGGAGGTGCACATGGCTACCAGGGGAGCAGGCCGGGTGTCGTTCCATCCCTCGGCGCGTTGCGACCTAACCGGGCTAACGCCGACGGAGTACGGTCCGAGCTACTACGTGGAATGCAGCTACACGGAGGGCTATGCGGCGGTGACCTACGACTACCTCGCGGAGCCGCGCGACGGATCGGCAACGAGGTAGTCGCCTGGCACCCGCAAGATCTCGTACTCGGCGTCCGGGTCGCGCTCGGCGATGACCTGTGGAATCTCGCCCGACCAATCCGCCGGCACGGTGTCGGGGCGGCTGTGCCACAGCAGCAAGAGATCCCGCGGCTGGTCGGTGCGGTTGGCGTGAGCGGCATGCAGGAGACGTGCGTCCGCCAGAACCAGGTCGGTCGGCCCCACCGGCACGTCCACCTCCTCCGGTTGTCGGCTGAACATCACCGGATGGTCCTCCTCGATGAAGCGCGCCCCCTGCTCGTGGGCGGTCACCAGCCGATCGTGCAGCGGAATCCGCCTCAGGTGGGAGCCAGGAATCACACGCAGGCAGCCGTTCTCGACCGACGTGCCCTGGAGGTAATAAGAGATGAACATGATCTGCGGCCATGGGCTGCAGCTGAGTGGATCGTTCCATCGCATCCAGTCCTGGTGCCAGTAGAGGGCAGG
>CAJWOB010000030.1 GCA_913043885.1 uncultured Spirochaetaceae bacterium
CGGGCGTGCCGATTCGGGCGCGATCCGCCGGACCGCCGTCGCCGCTCCATCCGGGAATGCCGACGCCCGCCACCGTGCGGATGCGGCCGTCGCCCCCCTCCTCGATAACGCGCAACCGCCCGCCGCTATCGCCGACATACACGTCGCCGTTGGGTGCGCAGGCGACGGCGTGGACGCCGAGGAAGCTGGCATTCCGAGCCGGGCCACCATCACCACCGTCGAAGCCCTCTCCGGTCCCGGCAATGGTCTCGATGCGGCCGTCTGCCACGACCCGGCGGACGCGGGCGTTGAGCGAGTCGGAGATCAGCAGCCGCCCCTCGCGATCGACGGCAACATCGTAGGGGTTCAGGAGGTAGGCGTCGGCGGCCAGGCCACCATCGCCGCCGAAGCCGCGCCCCCCGTTACCCGCGACGGTGCGGATGAGCCCGGTATCCGGATCGACCGCGCGAATGCGGTCGTGGACCATGTCGGCGACGTAGAGGGTGCCGTCGCCGCCGACACAGAGGCCGGTGGGGCAGCCGAGGAATGCGCTGGTTGCCGGCGACCCGTCGTGGATCGAGGTGCCGCCCGCTACGGTCCGCACCACCCCCGCGGGGCCGACCTGACGCAGGCGGCCGCTGGAGTCGCTGTAGAGCACGCTGCCGTCAGCGTCGGCCCAGATACCAGACTCGAGGTGATTGCAGCGCGTGGAAACTGCCAGCTCCTCTTCGCCTCCCCATCCAGGAAGCCCGCAGCCGGCGTGGGTGGTCACCGTCCCGGTACCGGCATCGACACGCCGGAGCCGGTAGCCGCGGGTCTCGCTGACCCAGATGTTGCCGTGCACGTCGGCGAATAGGGCATCCGGGCCATTGGTTGACGCCGCGGTGGCAGGGCCGCCATCGCCGGTGGACGCCGCAACACCGGTGCCGAACACGGTCGAGATGACGCCACTCCTGGTATCGACCCGGCGCACGCGATGGCTGCCGTTGTCGCAGATCAGCAGATTGCTGGCCGTATCGAAGGCGAGGTGCTCGGGGAACTGGAGCGCGCACTCGAGCGCCGGGCCGCCGTCGCCGTGGAAGCCGGTGAAGCTGTAGCCGGCACCGCTGTAGGGCCGCCTGGCCCCCTCCTCCAGCGGATAGTGGCGCGTGGTCTGCCCGGCCACACGGGTAACCATGCCGTCCTGCGGGTCGACGCGGAATACGCAGCTGTCCCACTTGCCGCAGAAGTGGATGGCACCATCGGCGGCCACCGCCACCCCAGTGGTGGTATCCATCTCCACCTCCCGGGCATGCAATCCCTCGGCGGCACGGCCCTGGCGCCCGCTGCCCACCACCGTATCGATCTGTGCCGTCGCCGGATCGACGCGGCGGATCACATTGGGCCCCTCGTCCGGGCCGCGCGCCCCCAGCTGGGAGAGATAGATGGCGGCAGTAGCGTCCAGGCACATGTCGTGGGGGCTGAACACCCGAGCGTCGGCGCCGATGCCGTCGTCGCTGCCGGGCACGCCGTCGCCGAGGAAGAAGTGGAGGATGCCGTCGCTGTCGATCCGCCATAAGCGGTGGCCGCGGATGTCGGCGAAGATCAGATCGCCGTCGTGGCGACGCACCACACCCATCGGCCAGCCGATGTCGGCGTCGCGGGCGGCAACACCTTCCCGATAGCCGACGCCGGCGACACAGACCAGCTGCCCCGGCGGAATGCTCGCCAGCTGTGCCGCAAGGCCGGCCGCCATACCCGTGCTAGTCCGCTACTGGCTCGAAGCCGAGCGCCACGAGGCCATGAGTCATGCGCCGCAGGCTCGGGTCGTCGCTGTCGACGAAGTCCTGCGGCGGACGCAGCAGTCTGCCCCCACCCCAGGCGTTGTGGAGCTTGGCGTCGAAGATCTGCTCCTCGGTGCGCGGCAGCTCGAGAAAGTTGACCGATATCTGACGGCGCGGTCCCTTGCTCTCGAAGGCGCAGTGCAGCAGGTCCTCCGGAAACGCGAGCACGTCACCTGGCTGCGTCTCCAACGGCATGTACGGCACCTCCTGCGGCGCCAGCCCCCACGGTGGGTTGTCCCAGACGACGTCACGGTTACGGATGCCAAATAACGGGTCTGGTGCCAGGCTCCAGCGGGGGTCGAGCAGCCGCTGCGAGTTGCGGTGGCTCCCGGGGATCACCCGCAAACATCCGGAGTGCACGTCCAGCGGATCGAGGTAGATGGCGATCTTGAGTACCCGCGACGCCCACTGGACGACAGCGCTGGCTGCATGCCACGGCGTGTCGGCGGCGTAGGCGGTGCAGTTGACGCTCATGAACTGACACTCGTCACCGAGCACGCACTCGGCGATGTCCTGCATACGGGAATCGCTCGCCAAATCCAGGCGGAGTTGGGCGGTTGCCGCATCCGTGCCGCGGCCAATACCGAGGGCGTCCCGGTTTCCGGACTCCATGACCCGGTCGAACTGCCGCTCCAGGTCGCGGGTCTCCTCGGGCGTGAATAGTCCCCGGAAGACCAGGAATCCGAACGCCCGGAAACGTTCAAAGTGATCTCGACTCAGCGATCGGGACGATAGCGCCGCCATCTGGCAACGAGGGTCGCCATGACCGGCGGGTTCGTCAATCGGCGAACTTGTTGCGGATGACCTTTACGACCGGATAGACCTCGTCGAAGGCGCGGACCACGCCAGGGTCGAAGTGGGTGCCGGCGTCCTGCCGTATGGTCTCGAGGGCGTCATCCTCATCCCACGCTTCCTTGTACGCACGGCGCGAGGTCAGCGCGTCGTAGACGTCGGCAACCGCGACGATCCTGCCGAAGATCGGAATCTCCTCGCCCTTCAGCCCCGGCCCATTGACGATCGGCTCGGCGTCGATGTCGACCCGGCCCGGGTAGCCGGTGCCGTCCCACTTCTCGTGGTGGCGCAGCGCGATCTCCGCCGACATCGCGTCCCAGTCCGAGCCGGCGTCGCCGAACAGGCATGCTCCGGTTACCGAATGCCGCTGCATGACCGCGTATTCCTCGGCGGTGAGCTTGCCCGGCTTCTTCAGTATGGAGTCGGGTATCGCCACCTTGCCCACGTCGTGGAGCATCGCGGCGATGCGCAGCTGGTCGCGGTTGCGGCGGAACTCGTCCTCGGGCACCTGGTTGCGCGCCGCCCAGCGGCGATAGATTTCCGACGAATACGCGGCAACGCGGTTGACGTGGGGGCCGGTCTCCGTGGGATCGCGCAGCTCCGCGACCCTGATCATGCGCAGCACGATGGCGCGGGTCATCTTCGCCTTGTCGATGGCGACCGCAGCCGTGTTGGCGAACAGCGAGATGTACAGCTGGTCGCGCTCGGTGAACCGGCCCGGGACGCCGTCGCGCACCGCGTTCAACACCTGCATGACGCCCACCAGCTCGTTCCGGGTGGTGCGCAGCGGCACTGTCAGAATCGAGCGCGTTCGGTAGCCGATCTCCTTGTCGTATTTCGAGTCGAACGTGTGCGGGCTGTCGGCGGGGATGTTGTAGACATCCTCGAGATTGACCGGCTCACCCGTGGCGGCGACGTAGCCGGCGATCGACTTGCGGTTGATTGCCAGCTTGAACGCCGCGTACGAGTTGACGCTCTGGGTGTTGTGGTCGCCCTTGTCGAGGGTGGCGTTCTGGGTGTAGCTGAACGCGAGCTGATCGCCCTCGCGGAGGTAGATGGTACCTCCGTCAGCGTTCGCTATCGATCTTGCCTGGTGGAGGATACTCTCGAGCACCGTGTCCAGGTCGCGGACATCGTTGAGGCTCTCGGATATCTCCAGGAGGTGGGAGAGACGCTCCTCCTCCGTTGGCACGGATATGTGATTTGTCGCCATCGGTCCAGGGTCGACGCGTCGTTACGTCGGCGCTTCTACAGTATCGTCACGCTCGTGATAGAAGAAAGGCGCCTGACCGTGTTTCTGGATGGTTGGTGCGTGCTCTGCGACGGCCTCGGTCGGGTACTGTTGGCTCTGGATCGCGGCGGCCGACTGCGATTGCTGGCGCAGCAGAGCGCCGGCCCCGCCGCGGCGAGGGGCGCCGAGGCGCCTGAGACTGCCATCGCCGAAACGCGCGATGGCAGTCTCCTACGCGGCGAAGCGGCGGTGCGAGCCATTCTGTGGCAGCTGCCGAGCCCGTTTCGGGGCCTGGCGGTGTTGGTCCAGATGATACCACCCTCCTTGCAGGCAGCTGCGTATCGGGTCGTGGCCAGACGCCGTTACCGCTGGTTCGGCCGCAAGACGACCTGCTCCGTGCCGAGCTATCCTCCGGGCTGAAGCCGTCGAGGCTACCGCAGCCGCAGCGACCGCCGCAGCCCCGTACCACTCGTCTCCCGCTAGCTGATGCTCGACATCACCCTCCATGTCCTGCTCGCCTCGCTGTTCACAGTGGGCATCCGCTGGACGCAGACCCGTGTCGACTACGACGTCATGGCGGTGGGCGCCACCAACTACATCGCCGCCGGGGTCCTCGGCGTGGTAATGCTGGCGGTATCCGGCGCGTGGTGCCTCGAGTGGAGCTGGCCAGCGGTGGTCACCGGCGGCGCCCTCGGCAGCAGCTACTTCGTCGCCTTCTTCCTGCTGCTCGGCACCCTGCGCCTGCGCGGCGCGGCAATCGCCGGCGCGTTGTCGCGCCTGGCGGTCACCATTCCGATCGGTCTGGCGGTGCTGGCGTGGAACGAACGGCCGAGCGTGGCGCAGTGGGTGGGCATAGGGGTCAGCGCCGCCGCGGTCCTGCTGATGAATGCGCCGCAACGCGAGTCCAACGAGACGCGCTCCTGGCGTGGCACGCTGATTCTATCGCTGTTCTTCCTGTTTGTCGGCGCCTCGTTTGCCTCACAGGAGGTATTCGCCCACACCGCCACGCCCGATCACCTCCCGGTCTTCCTGGCGGCGGGCTTCCTGATGGCGTCCCTTGGCTCGGTCGGTCTCCTGATCCAGCGGCGGGTCATTCCCAGCTGGCGAGAGCTGGGCGCGGGCGTACTGATCGGCGCCTGCAACGCCCTGCAGGTTGTCTTCCTCCTGCGCACGCTCGAGCGGCTGCCCGCTTTCCTGACATTCGCCATCTCGAGCGCAGGCGGGCTGCTGGTAACCGCAGCGATGGCGGTGGGCATGCTAGGCGAGCGGCTGGCCCCACGCCGAGCCGGCGGCATCGCCCTGGCAGCGGCGGCGCTGGTGCTGCTCCAAGCGAGATAGTCCAGCGAACCGCCTCGCTCAGCCGCCTGGTCGCTAGTCGGCGCTCCATTCGGCCGCCACGCCCGCTGTCCGCACCACATCTCGTCGACGATACGGGGCCCTATCCGCGCCCCGCCGCCAGCTGCTGTAGCTCGTCGCGCTCGAACAGATACTCGGCGCTGCAGTAGGCGCAGGTTACCGCTACCGGGAACTGCTCGTGGGCGAGCATGTCCTCGATCTCACCCTCGCCCAGCGCGCCGATATAGGCCAGGAACCGATCGCGGGCACAGCGGCAGAAGAACGCCGTGCGCCGCTGGCCGATGATGCTCGGTTGAAAGGGGGCGAACTCGCGCTCGATCAGCTCCACCGGATCCGCTCCGGCCGCGAAGCTGCCACCGAGGGAATGTAGGCCAGTGAGGCGTGCCTCGATCTCGGCAATGCGCGCGACATCGGCGCCTGGCATCGCCTGCAGCAACAAGCCGCCGGCACCAGTCAGGTTGCCGACATCATCGAAGGCCACGCTCAGATTGAGCGCCGTCGGTGTCTGCTGCGAGGTGGCGTAGTAGTAGGCGAGATCCTGCGCCAACGTGCCGTGCTGCATTTCGACGATGCCCGTCGATGGCACCGATTCTCCGAACTCGTCGGTCCGGTGACGGGTTACCACCAGCTGTCCACTCCCGAACAGATCGCGCAGCCGCGGAACCTCGCCGTCGCCTGGAACCTCGACAGGCACGTGGCGCAGGTAGCCACGCACCTCGCCAAACGAATTTGCCTCTACCACCAGACCACCCACCGGCCCGGTGCAGTCGCACGACACCTTGACCCGCCCGCCGGAGCCAAGGTCGGTGCTCATCAGCGTGGCGGCTACCACCGCTTGCCCAAGCACCAAGGTCTCGACCGGCCCGAGCCGATGTCTACGACGCATCTCGGCGACCACACCGGTAGCGTGCACCACGGCGCCACGCACCCGTCCCAGGTCGAGCATCACCTGGTAGAGCTTGTCCCTGGCGGCGGCGCGGAGGCGTGCTTTCAGCTCCTCGTTGGAAGGGCCGTTGGCCGGCGTCATGGTGGCAAGTCTAACCGGTATGGTAGCTTTGGGCGGTGGCGGCGATAGTTGGCAGCATCGACGACAGAGACTGGTCGCAGCTGAGTCGCGCGGAGATGGTGCGGCACCTCGAGATAGAGGGTTACGCCGTTATGGCGGACGCCCTCAGCCCAGAACACGTCGCGGAGCTCAAGGAGTGTGCGGCGCAGTGGGAGCTGACCCCCCGCGACTACAGCCCCCACCAGCGCGGCCGCTCGGAGTTGCAGTGGGATGGTGGGCCGATCACGGATCTGATCGCCCACCGGCCGACCATCGACTTCCTGCGAGAGCTGTTTGGCGACGCGGTGCGCTTCATCCACTACAGCTACGACCGATCGGACCCCGGCTCGCCCGGTATCAGCCTGCACACCGATGGCCAGCCGTACGGATCGGCGATCTTCGGCTACGAGGGTAGCTCCCCGGTGACCGTGCGGGTGCTCTACTACCTCAACGACCTCACCCCGGAGGTGTCGCCGTTCAGGGTGGTGCCGCGCTCACACCTGTCGATGCACGCCGACGCCAACCCCTACGCGCGCTACACCGCCCACCAGGAGCAGGCAGTGGTCACCTGCAAGGCCGGCTCCGCGTTGCTCCTCAATCACCGGGCGTTTCACGGCACGCTGCCAAACACCGGCTCACGCGAGCGGGCCATGCTGGCAATCGCCTACCGGCCGGCGTGGGCGGGTCCGATCCAGTCGGTGCCGGCCTGGGACGAGGGGAAGCTGGCGCATCTACCTGCGGACGTGCGCGAGCTCTTCGGCGACCCCAGCGAGCGCAACTTCGACTTCGACGTGGGCAACAAGCCGGCCGACATGCGGTCCAACCCGGTGGGGCTCAGTCCCAGTCGCTTGGGCGGCTGACTCTGCGAACGGGCGCCGCTACCCGCTGCCCCAGCTATGCGTACCCGCGGTGAATCCCCCACAGGCTGAATAGCACGATCCCGTCCAGGGTCACCACGTTTACCCACGTCAGCAGATCGGGCTCGAAAATATCCTGAGCAACGTGGCTGAGGATCATCAGCAGCAGCCACAGGAGGGTGACCGCCAGCGTGGCAGCGTACATCGCCCGGCCCTGCACCTTCACCAGTGCCCCAACCACGATTATGGCGCCGGCCGCCAGCTCAAGAATGGCGACGATGAGGTTGAACGGGTCGCTAGGACGTCCGAACGCGCGGCTGAGGTTCCGCGCCCACTCGGAGCCATCCCACTCCATGATCCCGGCGATCCCCAGGGTCACCAGAAACGCCCCGACTATCACCTGCAGGACCGGGCCAGTATCAAAGGTACGATTGCTTGCCATTCCTTACTATGAGCGGACGCGCATCCTCAGCGAAGCTGAGCGGATGGCAAGCGCCGAGGTCGACGCGCGGCTCGCGAGGAAGCACGTGAGCCTGATGTTCCACTACCGGGCGCAGATCCGGGGCACTTCCCCAGCCTCGCGGGTGACTGCCTCGGTCGCGCTAAGGGGATAGCTGGCGGGGTGCGGAGCCCTGAGAAGACTGCTCGCCGGCTCTAGTGCTCAGAGCGTAGGTGCTCCGGCAGGTGTGATACGTCGCCGGCAGCGACGATCATCGCGTAGCGAGGGGGACCGCCTTTCGCGTATCCGGTCGGCCAGTAGCGCACCCGCGTCACCGACGCGTTTGGCACCGACAGGAAGTGCTGCCAGGCGGCGCTTGCCTCCACTCCAGCGAGCCAGCGCACCGCGGCGTCCACCGTGCCGCCGTGGCCGACCACCATAACCCGGTCGCCGACATGGCGCTCTGCTATCTCCTGGACGCTCTCGGCCACCCTGCCGGCAAAGTCGCGCCTACGCTCCATCCCCGAGTAGACCTCGTCGTCAGCGCGCCAGGCGCGGATGATCCGGTCGGAGATGGTCGGACCGTGCCAGACCTCGTCTTCGTGCATGCACTCCAACTCGCGCAATCGGTCATCCTCGACCGGGGCCAGACCGAGCGCCTCGCCGATCGGCTGCGCGGTTTCGCGTGCGCGGACGAACGGGCTGGAGTAGAGGGCGGCGACGTCGCTGCCCCGTAGGCCCTCCGCCATCGCCTGCGCCTGATCGCGGCCGAGGGCAGTCAGCGGGGTGTCGGCACCATAGGTGCCGCGCGGGTGCCGCGCCTGGGCGTGGCGGACGAAGATCAGCTCACAACTGCGGTCGCGGCGGTCGGTGATACGCTCCATGCCGTTGCGGGCGGGTCAGGCGGCGGCCTGCCCGAGATGTCGTTCCAGGGCATCCAGATCCAGTGGCTTTCGAAACACCGTCCACCGCGCACTGGTGGCGCGCAGCGGTAGCGCGGTAACGATGACGACCTGTGTCGCTGCGAAATGGGTCTGCAGGAACCGTAGCCACTCGCGGCCTGTGGTCCGCCCCATGGAGTACTCGGTAACGATGAGATCGAGCTCCGATTCCATCAGATAGGTAAGCGCATCGGCACGATCGGCTGCGGTGTACACGATATGGCCTGCAGCCGACAGCCGGTCCGCCAGCTTTCGCCGGACCTGCGGATCGCTGTCGATTACCAGCACCTGTCGACATGGGGTCTCCATCGTGACCAATCGCGGGCAGCCACCATAGCGGGGGAGCGCCGCGTGCGGCAATTGGTCGGCCAGCGCTGCTATTCTGCTGGCCATGACACCGACCAAGGCCCGCCTCACCCGCTGGGAGGACATGCCACGGGAGCCGGTAAAGCCCGGAATCGACAGAAGGCTCGTTACGACGAAGCGAATGATGCTCGCCCATGTCTACATCGACAAAGACGCCATCGTGCCGTGGCACTCGCACGAGAACGAGCAGCTCACGTACATCCTGCAGGGCGCACTTCAGTTCACCCTCGGCGATCGCAACGGGCCGGAGGAGGAGCTACAGACGGTGACCGTGCACACCGGCGAGGTGCTGCACATCCCCAGTCACCTCCCGCATCGGGCCGTTGCACTCGAGGACACGCTGGATGTCGATATCTTCTGTCCGCCACGCGCCGACTGGCTGGACGGAACCGACAGCTACTTCCAGGACGAGAGCTGAGCTCGTGGATCTCGGACTCGAAGGCAGATGCGCGCTCGTGGCCGGCGCCAGTCGCGGCCTGGGGTACGCGGCGGCAGAAGCCCTCGCCGCCGAAGGTGTCCGACTGGTCATCTGCTCGCGGGATGACGCCGCGATAGAACGCGCCGCCGAACGCATCGCCTCCCAGCACGGGGTAGAGGTTACCGGACAGGCCGCCGACCTGAGCGAGCCCGAAGCGATCGAACGGCTGCACGAGACTGCCCGCCGGAACTACGGTGGGGTCGACATCCTGGTGACCAACACCGGGGGGCCACCGCCCGGCGTGTTCGTCGACCTGCCACAATCGGCCTGGGACGCGGCGGTACGCAACAACCTCGATAGCGTCCTCCATCTGATGCGAGGCGTCCTGGCGGGGATGACCGAACGAAAGTGGGGCAGGATCGTCAACGTCACCTCGATTGCGGCAAAGCAGCCGGTCGCCAACCTCATCCTCTCGAACAGCATGCGCGCCGCGGTCACCGCCCTGGCGCGGACGCTGGCCGTGGAGGTCGCACCCCACGGCATCACCGTGAACAACGTCATGCCCGGCTACACCCGCACCGAGCGACTGGAGGAGCTCGCCGCTCATCTGGCAGAGGCGCGAAGCGTCGACCAGCAGGCGGTGGTCGGCGACTGGGAGCGTGAGATCCCCGCCACGCGGCTGGGCGAGCCGGCCGAGTTGGCCGCGCTGGTGGCATTCCTGGCCTCCGAGCGTGCCGCCTACATCACCGGCAGCTCAATTGCGGTCGATGGCGGGTGGATCCGAGCGCTGATCTAGAGGAACGCGGCGGGAGCGGAGAGGGCAATGGCGGTAGCAACCGCCAAGTGCGTCACCCGCCTTGCCTGCCGTCGCACCCGGGATAGCTGCGTGGCGTCCTCGATCGACCGCTCGCCGTCATCCATATTGCGCGTCCCGCGCGCAGCAAGGCGCACTCATGTCTTCTCGCGCGCCTGGAAGTAGCCGAAAGCAGCCAGCAGGAACGGCGCCACCACGCCCAGACGCCACCATATCGGCGCACCGACGGCGACCACGACGACGCTGAGGCCGACCCCGGCCACCATGCCCACTACCCCGCTCAGCAGGCGTCGGCGACGCTCGCGTCGGCCGATGTTGGCTACCTGGGCGCCTGATACGCTGTCGGCCACCGATCCACTATACCGCCAGTTGCTACCGCCGGTTTGCGCGACGCGGCGGCGGCCACTACCCTGGCGAAGCCACCGGCCATGGCCACGACGCCTAGCGCGTCATCCCCGGCCGGCCACCGCCCAATGCCCACGCTCATCGAAGAGGCCACGCGCCGACGCACCTTCGCCATCATCTCTCACCCTGACGCGGGCAAGACGACGATTACCGAGAAGCTGCTGCTGTACGCCAACGCCATTTCTCTGGCTGGCTCAGTGAAGGCCCGCAAGGCGGCCCGCCATGCCATCTCCGACTGGATGCAGATGGAGCGCGAGCGCGGCATCTCGATAACCTCCTCGGTGCTGCAGTTCGAGCATCTCGGCAGCGCCATCAATCTGGTCGACACGCCCGGCCACGCCGACTTCTCCGCCGACACCTACCGCACCCTCGCCGCGGTCGACAGTGCGCTGATGGTGATGGACCACTCCAAGGGGGTGGAGCCACGCACCCGAAAGCTATTCGAGGTCTGTCGCTTACGCCGGCTGCCAGTGGTGACCTTCATGAACAAGCTGGACCGTCACGGCCTGGAGCCACTGGCGCTGGTGGATGACGTCGCCGCCACCCTCGACCTGCGCATCGCGCCGCTGAATTGGCCGGTGGGGATGGGCCGCGACTTCCGCGGCGTCGTGGAGCTGGCCACCGGGACGCTGCACCTGTATGCAACCGGCGAGCACCACGGCCAGCAGCAGGCGGAGGCGGCGCAGTTGCCGTGGGCCAGCGACGAAGCGGAGGAGGCCGTTGGAGCCGCTATGCACGCTCATGTGAGCGAGGAGCTCGAGCTGCTGGCGGAAGCCGGCGACGGGTGGGATCCCGACGCCTACATGAGCGGCGACCTGAGCCCGCTGTTCTGGGGTTCGGCGATGACCAACTTCGGAGTCGAGCCGTTGCTCGGCTTCATCTCTCGGCACATGGCGCCGCCGGCACCACGGGAGCCGGAAGAGGGCAGAGCCGTCTCCCCGGCCGACGACCGATTCACCGGCATGGTGTTCAAGATCCAGGCCAATATGAATCCGCGGCACCGAGACCGTGTCGCGTTCGTGCGCGTGGTAAGCGGCCACTTCGAGCGCGGGATGGACGTTCGCATCGGGCGCACCGGAGAGAAGATCCGCCTCTCCAACCCCCACTCCTTTATGGCCCAGGACCGGGAGCTGGTGACCGGCGCCTGGCCGGGAGATATCGTCGGCGTCCACGACTCCGGCAACCTGCGGGTGGGTGATACCCTGGCCGGCGGCGAGCCTCTCCGCTATACCGGCATTCCACAGTTCGCCCCCGAGCACTTCGGGCAGATGCGCCTGAAGGACCCGCTCAAACGCAAGTCACTGGATGCCGGTGTGGAGCAGCTGTCGCAGGAAGGCGTGGTGCAGGTGTTCTACCGCGGCATCAAGGAGCGCCAGGACCCCTATCTGGGCGTGGTCGGGCTGCTGCAATTCGAGGTGCTCAAGGAACGGCTCAAGAACGAGTACAGCGTGCAGGCCGACCTGGTGTCACTGCCCTTCAAACACGCCCGGTGGGTGGGCGGCGACCCGGCAGGGGTGGCGTGGCTGCGTGGCCGCAGCGACTATGTACACGTGATCGATCGCTTCGAGAGGACGGTGGTGCTGGCCGAGCGAGAGTGGTCGTTCAACTACGCGCTCGAGCACGCTCCCGGCCTCGAGCTGTACGACATCGAGCCCCTGGATTGAGGATGACCAATGCCGCGCTGAGTGCCCGCTACGGCGATATCGTCGAACAGAGTCCCGAGCCGATCACCATGATCAGCGAGGACTACGTCTACGAGATCGCCAACGAGTCGTACTGCCGCGTTCTCGGTCGTACGCGGGAAGAGATCGTCGGTGCTCACGTCAGCAAGGTGTGGGGCCAGAAGCACTTCGACACGACCCTCCACGCCCATCAGAATCGCTGCTTTGCCGGCGAGCGGGTGCGGTACCAGAAGAAGCTCGCCGCCGAGCTTCGCGAGCTGATCCTCCACGTCTCCTTCCATCCCTACCGCGACCGCGACGGTGCCGCCCACGCCCTGGTGTTTGCCACCGACGTTACCCAGATCCGCCATCTGGAGACCCAACTGCAGGAGTACCAATTCAAGGACCCCGCCACCGGCCTGTTCAACCGGCGCTCCCTCAACGTGGTGCTGCAAGCGGAGCTCGAAAAGGCGAAACGGGCACTGGGGGGCGGGGGCGGAGCCCCAGGCAGAACCCGGGGAGCGACCGCAGTCGACCGGCGCGCGGTGTTGTTGATCGGTCTCGAGAAGCTCGACCGGATCAATCAGAGCTACGGTCACCAGTTCGGCGACGTGCTGCTGGAGAGCAGTGGCCTGCGCACCCAGGAAGCGCTGCGCAAGGCCGACTTTGCCTTTCCTTTCGAAGGCCGTCAGATGGCGGCGCTGAAGCCCGATGGTTGGGTGGAGCCTGATCCGGACTTCAATTCGATCGACAAGCATCTCGGGGAGCGGCTGTTTGTGATGGAGCACGGGTTTGGCAAGCTCGTGAAGGTGGAGCAGAAGAAGCGTGGGTGGGGTCCGTGCAAGGTTGAGTTTGTGGAGGGCGGCACGAAGACGGTGGTGCTTCGTCTGCAGGGTCGGGAGATGGGCACCCCTTTCCTTGTGGCCCCGGCAGGGCAACCTGTCCCACGACCACTGTCGCTGAGCGAAGCGGTCCCGGAAGGCGTACCGCCTGCT
>CAJWOB010000031.1 GCA_913043885.1 uncultured Spirochaetaceae bacterium
GATATCCATCAAGGTAAGAACGACGGCGGTCCAGCCGATCAGCATCGGAACCGTGTGAGCGCGGCAGTCATAAGCGTGGCTCCAGACAAGAAACGTGGCCGCGACCGCCAACCCCACAAAAGCAGGGAGCATTCGTCTGATCTGCGGGCTCATGACGTGCCCCGCCTCGCGCGGCGGCGCCTGCGGCGAGCGCCCCGGTTGCCGACACCGCACCGGTGGTTCGAGAGGAGCTGCCGACGCTCCCAAGAGCGGCCAGCCCCGCTGCCCGCGACGCAGCCGCTGAGGGCGCCGCCGGAGTCGCGCTGCTGGCCCCCCACCGCCCGGCTGACCGCCGCTGGAGCGGCCCGTCGACCTACGCCGTCGCGACGCCGCGCCGCGTCGTGGCCTTTCCTCCGACAGAAGTACTGAGCCGCCTCCAGCCCACGACCGCCGTCACTCAGGCCGACCCGACCACCGACAGCCCCAGCGGCGGCGGCGAGCCGTTTGTCGAGGTGGTGCAGGTGCAGTCCGGGCCGACGGCGACGGAGCGGCCACTCGACATCGGCATTCCCTATCCGCCCTCGTTGCGAAGCGCCGGCCACGAGGCGGACATCAGGATCCGTGTGACGGTAGACGCCGCCGGCAAGGTCGTGGGCGTCGATTACCTGCGCAGCTCCGGGCACGGCGCCGTGGATGCGGAGGTCGAGCAGAGGATCCGTGAGCACCTGTTCGCCGCCGAGGTCGAATCGTCGACCGTGGATGTCGTGGTCCGCTTCCGGCTGGAGCGGCCGTTTTGAGGCAGACTAGCCACCGTCCCTCGTCCCGGCGCTGCACCATCCGACCCCGCGCCTTCGAGCTCGCCTGGTTTGCGGCGCTCATTGCGGTGACCGTCCTCGGCATCCGCGTGCTAGGTGCTCGCCTCGATGTGCAGATGGCGGCGGTGCGCGACGCCGCGATGGCCGAGCTCTCCCGGCAGCTGGGCCGCCACATCGACTACGGCAGCATTTCTCCCTCCATCCTGCGCGCCATCGAGGTGCGCAATCTGGTCGTGCGCACCTCGCCGGGAGGGGCGCCGCTGGTGGCGGTCGACCGCGTGCGAGTCGGCTATAGCCTACTGCGCCTGGTCGCGACCAGTGATCCGCTGGAGGCGCTCCGCGAGATACGGCTGGTCGACTCGCGTTTCGTCATCGATACCCGCCGCGACCGCGAGCTGATCGCTCTGCTGCAGCGGCTGCTCGAGGCCGCGGACCCCGGCGCGCTGGCGGTAACCCTCTCCGGCGCCAACCTGCAGGTGCGGGTGGTCGCCGACGATGCCATCGTGGATGTCAGCCGGCTGTTCTTCCGCGTCCGCACCGGCCGGGAGCTCGCTACCTCGGCGCGCGCCGACGTGGTGGTCAGTCTCCTGGATGCAGCGGGTGCCAGTGCGCAAACCGTCGCCGACGCGCCGCGGCCGAACGCGGCGCCGCCGCGGCGTTACGAGACCAGTGTCCGCATCGATGGCACCACGGAGCTGGCGACCGCCCGCAGCGACGCCAACGTCGACCTGCGCTTCGTGCGAGGCCCGTCGTTCCAGCTGGGCCGCCAACGGCTGCGCATCGGTCAGCGCGGCGACGAGGTGCGCATGGTGAAGGTGCAGGATCGCGCTCCGGTCGACCTTGCTGCATCGCTGGCGCTCGAGACCGGTCAGCTGGAGGTGGAGTTCCAGGTCGAGCGGTTCCAGCCCGAGCGGATGCTGCGGCTACGCGGTTCGTTGAGCGCCGCCGCCGACGTGCTGTCGTCGTCTCTCACCGGCGAGGGCACGCTCCACCACCAGCTGGGGTCATCGCAGTTCGACTATCGCTTCGACCTGAGTGGCGACATCGTCGGGCTGCCCTATCCCGAGCGGGTAGCGATGATCGCGCGCGCGATCGGCGATGAGCGGTCAATGGCGCTCGAGCCACTGCAGCTGGACTCCGACGTGGGGGAGCTCGCGTTCGTCGGCGACGTGCTCTACGAGAACCTGTTCCCCGACGGCCTGCTTACCCTGCGCAACGTCGATACCCAGACCGGCCACGACCTGGACGCGTTCCTGCGCCTCGGTCGCGGGCTGGACAGCCTGCGCATTCGCGGCGACCGGATCGCGCTGGGGCTCACCGGCTTTCGCAACGTGCAGCTCGATCTGCGGCCGGTGGTCACCGGCGGCGACGCGGCCGGCCTTCTGGCCGCTGGCTTCGACTACCAGCTGTCAGCAGAGGTGGACGACCGCGGCAGCAACAGCATCGCCGCCAGCGGTTCGATCTCGTTGCGTCCCGAGGTGGCGCTGGAGGTAGATGCCTCCGTTCAGGCGGTGCCCGCCGGCCACATCTACGACCTTTTCGTGCCGCGAGGCGCCGCCCCCTGGGTGGCGCGGCTCGCCGATGCCACCACCATCGGTGCCGACCTGCGCGTCACCACCGACTTCCGCCGTCTCCAGTTCGTCGCCGATCGCCTGTACGCCTTCGACGCCGCGTCCCCACAAACGCGGGTGGAGCTGGCGGCGGCTGGCTCCGAATCCGAGATCGATCTGCACAGCTTCTCCGGCCGGTACGACGACCACGTCTTCAGCGGCTCATCTACGATTCGTATCGAGCCCAGGTCGGTGGGAGTGGACGCTGAGCTGGTGGTCGACGGGCTGCCCTACCAGCTGACCGCTCGTGCCGGAGGTGGCGCCGTTCGAGTGGACGGATCGCATGGTCTGGTGATCCGCGGCCGCCGCGGTTTGGACGGAGAGACGCTGGCGTTCTCGGTCGACAGCGACCAGTTGCCCCTTCCGCTGGTGGGGGCGCCGCCTATGCTCGCCACCCTCGACATGACCGGCCACTTCCGCTCGGTCGACGACTGGTCCCTGCGCTCGCGCGGCTCGACGCTGGTGGGTGTGCCGGGGCTGCGCAGCGAGCGGCCGACCGTGGAGGTGACGTTTTCCGCGGATCAGGAGCGTGCTACCGTTAGCAATCTGCTGTTCGAGGACGATCTATCGCGCCTTACCGGCGGCGGCAGCGGTACCTACTCGACTCGCCTGCGCGATATCGAAGCCACGCTCACTCTCTTCGCCGAGGAGGGGGGAGAGCGCTACGTTGCCGCCCTCTCGCTGACGCCCGAGGAGCTGAATGGCCGGCTCAGCTTCGCCGCCGCCCCGCTGGAGCGACTCGCCGCTCTGCCGATCTCCGGAGATCTGAACGGTACCGTCGTAGTGGATGGCGAGCCGGAGCTGCCTGCGTGGAGCATCGATGCCGAGCTCGCGAACGGCCGCCTCAACCGCGACCCGATTGCCCTCAGCGGCGGCGTCGACATTTTCGACCGGTTGGTGTCGATCCGCGACGTACGGCTGGGGCTGCTCAGTCACCGAGTGCGTAACGGTCGCGTGTTCTACGACCTGGCCACCGGTCGACTCGACGCCCAGGCGGACTACGCCGCGGAGGTGT
The DNA here is from genome assembly GCA_913043885.1 of uncultured Spirochaetaceae bacterium. GTDB lineage: Bacteria > Spirochaetota > Spirochaetia > SZUA-6 > Bin103 > Bin103. Next base: position 3,420 of record CAJWOB010000031.1, read on the forward strand.
TCGGTGACCCGGTGGACGCCAGCATTCAGTTGACCGCCTCCGACGCGGCTGCTCCGGAGGGCGGCGGGTTTGCCGACGCCCTGGCGCTGGGCGCCACCGCCGAGTTGTGGGTGTACGACATCCGTGTCGACGGCGAGCCGCTGCCAACCTGGCAGGGACGTGTGGCGGTGCCACCGGCGCCCACCGAGACAGCGGTGACCTTTGCCGGTGGGCCCAACGGCGCCTTCAACGGCCGCGTGGACCGCGACGGCAGCTTCGAGCTGGTAGTCGCGGAGCCCTATCCGATAGTCGGCCGCGCGTCCGGAGTGGTGGCTGGCCGCACGATAGATGCCCGTGCCGTGTTCGACGCCATCGACGTGGCGTTTGCCAGCGACATCCTGGACACCGACACTCTTGCCTTCACGGCGGGCGCAGGCAGCGGCGAGGTGACGCTGGTCGGCCCGATCAACGATCCCGACATCACCGGAGTAATCGAATTGACCGGAACGGTGGGCGAGTCGCGCTTCAGCCCGGCCACACTAGGTCCCTACTCGACCGAGCTTCGGTTCGGGGATCAGCAGCTGGTTGTCGACACCCTGCGTGCCGACGGGCCGACGGTGGCGCCACTCACCCTCTCGGCGGTAGCGGTGGTGGAGCACTGGGCGCCGAGCGATTACCGTGTCGAGCTGGCCACCACCGCGGAGGAGGGGGTGCCGATCAGGCACCGGTTCGGGCCGGTGCTCTACGACGGCCGGGCCGTCGGAGCCCTGTCCATCTCCGGCGGGGGCGGCGAGGTGGCCATCAGCGGCGACGTCGACGCGTCATTCGCCACCGTATCGTTGGCCGGTCAGGATGAGGGCAGGGGAGGGAGTCCACTGGCGGTGGACGTGGCCGTGCGCATCGGCCGCCGCGTCGAGTTCGCCTGGCCGTCGGAGCAGTTCCCGATTCTGCGCGCCCTGCTCGATCCCGAGGATCTGGTGGCCGTTCGCTACGACGGCGCCGACGGCAGCTACGCGGTGGAGGGCGAGGTGGCGGTGCGCGGCGGCGACGTCATCTACTTCGACCGCAGCTTCATCTTGCGAGAGGGAAGCATCCGGTTTCAGGAGGACGAGCTGGGGTTCGACCCGTTCCTGAGCGTGCGCGCCGAGACCCGCGAGCGCGACGCCGCCGGCACCGATGTCAGGATCACGCTGGCTGCCGATACTCCCCTCAGCGAGTTCGGCGCGCAGAACATCAGCTTCACCGCCGACCCGCCGACCAACGAGCTCGCCATCGAGGCACTCTTGGGGGCGCCCTTGACCGGACCCCTGGCCGCCGATCAGGGCAGTAGCGGTCTCGGCCTCACCGCCATCTCGCTCTCGGGCGACCTGCTGATGGCCGCTGGATTCGGCGTTCTGCACCTGGTGTTTGGCGCGTTCATCGCGCAGCGCCACGGCGGTTGAGGGCAATGACGATGAGCGACCGGATCATCACCGGGGCAGCGTCCGAAATCGACGCGCTACCGCGTCCGGAGCTGCGGCGCGCAATTCGGACCCTGGTGGCACCTGGTGAGCCCGGGATCGACAAGCTCATCCACGAACGAACGAGGCTGGCGATCATGAGCTCCCTGGCCGCGGTCGAGAGCCTGTCGTTCGCAGATCTGAAGACCCTCCTCCAGGCCTCCGACGGCAACCTCAGCGTACATGCGCGTAAGCTCGAGCACGCTGACTACGTCGACGCCACCAAGTACTTCGATGGCCGCACGCCGAAGACGCGGTTTCGTCTGACTCCGGGCGGGCGCGAGGCATTGGCTAGCTATCTCGACCACATGGAGCGCATAATCGTGGCCGCCCGTGCGCACACCGCCCCTACTCCCGACCGCTCCGACAGCACCGGACGAGGCGCATGAGCACCGTGCACCCCGACAGCGAGCGCGCCGCCGGCGGTCTGCATGTCGGCATCATCATGGACGGCAATGGCCGCTGGGCAACCACACGCGGCCGCAGCCGCTACTATGGCTATCCGGCGGGCGCGAAGGCGGTGCGCAGGGTGGTGCGGACGGCACCGGACCTCGGTATTCGCACACTAACGCTCTATGCGTTCTCCGCAGACAACTGGCAGCGACCGGAGCGAGAGGTGCAGCTGATGTTTCGACTATTCGAGCGCTACCTGCGGCGGGAGAAGACCGAATGTATCGATAACGACGTGCGGCTGGAGGTAATCGGCCGACGCGATCGTTTGTCGACGCCGCTGCTGCAGGCGATTGACGACACGGAGACGGCCACCCGCGACGGCGCCAAGCTCCTGCTGCGCCTAGCGGTGGATTACTCTGCCCGTCAGGCAATTCTCGACGCCGCCCGCCGCTACGTCGCGGCGACCACGCTCGGCAATTCGGTGCCCAACGCCTCGACCATCGAGAGCCTGTGGCTAAGCGACGAGCGGATCGAGGAGTTCGGGCGCGTGGTCGGCGACCAACGCGCGCGCGCAGCAGGAGTGGGCGAGGTCGATCTGGTGATCCGCACCGGCGGCGAGCAGCGGTTGAGCGACTTCCTCCTGTGGGAGGCTGCGTACGCCGAGCTCTACTTCACCGAGGTGATGTGGCCGGACTTCGACCGCGCCGTCCTGGCGGAGGCGCTTGCCGCTTTCGCCGCCCGGGACCGCCGCTTCGGGCGGGTGACGGCGCCGGCAGATGTCGCCGGCGCCGAGATCTTGACCGCGGCGACGACCCGTCAGTAGCTTACCGCCATGCCCTACGATCCCGTCATGGTACAGCCGATGCGCGAGGAGCTCACCGACATTGGCGTCGAAGAGCTTACCACCGCCACCGCAGTAGACGAATTCATGGCACAGAAGGAAGGCTCGGCCATGCTGATCGTCAACTCGGTATGCGGGTGCGCCGCTGGAAGTGCTCGCCCGGGTATCCGCGACGCCCTGCAGAACGGGCGCACTCCCGATCGGGTGGCCACGGTCTTCGCGGGCCAGGACCTCGAAGCGACCGCACAGGCGCGCAGCTACTTCGCCCACATCCCGCCGAGCAGTCCGTCGGTGGCGCTATTCAACTCCGGCGAGCTGGTCTACATGATGCCGCGTCACCTTATCGAAGGGCGCGGACCCGACGCTATCGCCGCCGATCTGACCACCGCGTTCGACGAGCATCTCTCCTGAATCCTGACTCCAGCGGCGCAGCGGCCCAGCATGGCGAGCGCGGCGAGCTCCACGGCATTACCGTGGTGCTCGACACGCCGGGACCGGAGATCTACATAGGCCGCTACTTTGAGCGGCGCGAAGAGGGGGTGGTGCTACTCGACGTCGATTTCCACCACGACGGCGACGAGGGGCGCTCCAAGCAGGACTTCGTCAGCAACGCCGCACGTTTTGGTCAGTGGAAGAAACTGCAGTCCAAGACGGTGCCGCCGGAGCAGATAACCTCGATTACGCGCCTGGCCGACCACGCGCAGCGCTGAAGAGCCGGCGGCCGTAGCCGCGCCGGTGGCCACGCCCGTTGCCATTACCCTGGTGGCGCCCACGCCGCCCTCGTCTTCAGCGGCCCTGACCGGCGGCTACGAGTACAACCGGCAGATTGCCGCAGTGCGGAGCGCCGGCGGGAGCTCGCCATCGGGTGCCGACTCACCTGGCAGTCCTGCTGGGCACCTTCGCAGCGGCGCTGCGGCACGCTACCGCTGGGTGGCGCCGGCGCACCTTGGCAGCTACCTCAGCGGCAGTGGCGGCGTCAGAGAAGCGGTGTTGGTCGATAGCCTGTTCTTCGCCTACAGCCAGCTGACCCTGCCGCGGCGCCCGCCGCGGGCACCGGTGGCGCTCCTCTGCCACGTCGTGCCCTGGGAGCAGTGGCCCGATGACGACGTGAGCGGCAGCCTGGCGTGGCTGGCCGGTGCGGTGACCACAAGCGGCGCCACGGTCGCGGCTGCGGCAGCCGGCCTAGGTCGCCGCGGCTGTGGCGGCCCGGTTCTCGCGGTGCCGCCTGGCGTGGATCTCCGTCGCTTTGCCCCGGCTGACGCCGAGGGCGGCGGCCCACCGGCGGGCGCGGCAACGAAGCTGATCACGGTAGCCAACGTACGCCGCGACAAGGGTCACCTGCACCTGATGGAGGCACTGGCCCAGCTCACCCATCATCGATGGAGGTGGCGTATCGTCGGCGACCTGAGCCAGGAGCCCGATACTGTCCGCACGCTCCGCCGCCGCGCCGCCGCCCTCGGTGTCGAAGGTCGGCTGGACCTGGTCGGTAGCGTCGCTGGCGCGGCGCTGGTCGGCTGCTACCGGGATGCAGACGTGGCGGTGTACCCGACCTTGCGAGAGTCCTACGGCATGGCGATAGTCGAGGCGTTGGCGTGCGGCGTGCCGGTGCTGGCATCCGACGTGGGTGGCGTTGCCGAGGCGGTGGGCGGCTCGGGTGCCGCACAGCTGCTCTCCGCTGGAGATCCGGCGGCGTGGGTGGCGGCGCTGGGGCGGCTGATGGCCTGTCCTGGTGAGCGCCGGCGCCTGGCCACTACGGCGCGTGGCGAGCGCGGCGACCTGCGCAGCTGGGATGACGCCGCGGCGACCCTCACCGCCGCCACGGCACAGCTGGTGAGCGCCGCGCCATCGCGCCTATGAGCGCCGTCGCATGGCAACTTGGCCATTCGCTGGTGACGGGATCCATCCTGCTGTTGGGCGCCGGACGGTGGCAGATCGCGCCACCGCTGCTACTACTCTGGGCCCTCCCGGCGTTCCTGGCGCTCCGCTACGCCGCATACCCATCACGGGCGGCTGGTGCCACCGGTTCGCTGCTGGCAAACGCGCTTACTGCCTCGCGTCTGCTGCTGGTACTGGGCGTGCTCGTCTGGCACTGGGCCGCCGCCGGCGCGGCCGAGCCCGCTTGGCTGGTGATCCTTCTACTATTGCTCGCGGAGGTTACCGACTACCTGGATGGACGCGCGGCACGGCGTGCCCTGCGCGCCGCGGGGTCCGCCGCACTCCCCGGCTCGGGCGGTGATGCTAGCTTTGGCGCCACTTTCGACATGGAGGTGGATGCCTATGTCACCGGCGCGCTGGCGCTGCAGGCGGTGCTCTACCACGACGCCCCGCTGTGGTTGCTGGCCGCCGGGTTGTGGCGTTATGCGTACGCCGTGTGGGAGGCCGGTCTTACACGACGCTGGCGCCGCGCTGGCCGGATCCTGCCGTGCGACGTGACGCTGCCGGGGTGGTTTCGCTGGCAGGCGAAGACTATCTGTGTTCTGTCGATGATGTTGCTGATCGCGCTCTCCCTGCCCGGGATCGACCCCAGGCTCATCACCGCGCTCAGCGCGGCTGTGGTGACCCTCTTGAGCTACTCGTTCGTGACCTCGGTGCCGCTGCTGCTTAGGGCGGATGTTGACATCGCTAGGAGCGCGCCAATACGCTCCTGAGCATGCGCGGCAGGCGGATGACACCCGCGTTGGGTGTCGCGATCGCCGCGTCGCTCAGCGCCACCACGCTCCTGGCCGCCTGCGGTCCCTCCTCGACGGTGCGTGTGTACGACGAGGTGGTGGTCGTTCCCTCCCCGGTCGATTCGCTTTTCGCCGGCAGCGCGCCAGCTGCCGAGTCACCCCTGGCGTGGTCCTTGCCCGGGGACTGGCAGGAGTTTGCCGGGGACAGCATTCGGCTCGCCACTTTCGAGGTGACTGGGGCTGGCGCGAGGGCGGAAACCACGATTGTTAGCCTTGCCGGTGATGCTGGTGGACCACGGGCGAACGTCGCACGTTGGCTGGATCAGCTAGGCGTATCGCCCAGCGACGATCAGCTCGACCAGATCATGTCGGAGGCTCCCCGCATCCTTACCGCCCAGGGCCAGACGCTGGCGGTGTATGATCTGACCGATGTTTCGCCACCAGGCGCCGACTCCACCATCGGAGCGCTCGGCACGTTCGGTTCGGAGACGGTGTTCGTGAAGATGAACGGTCCCGCGGCGCTGCTCCGCCAACAGCGACCTGCGCTGGAACAGCTGGTAGGGAGCCTGCGCTCCCGCTAATGCTCGCCAAGGCGATCAAGCGCTCCCGCATTGTCCGCTTCCTCATCGACCTCCGGCTTACGGTGGTGTGCCTGGCGCTGTTGTTCGTACTGACGTTCCTGGGCACGGTGCATCAGTACAGCTTCGGGCTCTACTCGGCGCAGAAGGAGTACTTCGAGTCCTTCTTCACGCTGGTCGGCGGACTGTTGCCGCTGCCCGGCGCACAGCTGGTGTTGTGGGTTCTGTTCGTCAATCTCGTCGCTGCCACGATCTACCGCTTCTCCTACAAGGCGAAGCGGGTGGGCATCTTGATCATCCACGGCGGGCTGTTCGCCCTGTTCTTCGGCATGTTCTTTACGCAGTACTTCGCGCAGGAGTCCTTCCTGGAGCTGGCCGAGGGAGAGGGGCGCAACGTCTCGACCGACTACTTCCACTGGGAGCTGGCGGTGTGGGATGCCGACGCGGCCACCCGCCGGGTGGCCGCGGTGGACCTCGCCGATCTCGAGGCTACCGGCAGCGTTCGGATAGAGGAATACGAGATCGAGCTCGCGCTGGAGCGCGTCTACCACAACGCCGAGGCCTACATGACGCAAGCCGAGGCGGGCGAACGGGAGCGACTCAACAGCTCCGGAATCGGCCTCTTCCAGGAGCTGCGGGTGTCGTCGGATCCGCAGGAGAACTTCCCCGGCGTCTTGGCCACGGTAAGCGGTGCCGGGGCGCGGGTTCCGCTGATCCTGTACTCGCGCGATCTCGCCCCCACGTCGTTCCTCCTCGGCGAGCGGCGGTTGAGCGCATCGCTGCGGCGGAAGGCGTACCAGATGCCGCTGACGGTGACCCTGCAGGACTTCCGTGCCGAGTTCTACCCCAACTCGGATGTGCCGGCGAGTTTCGAGAGCGATGTGTTGGTAACCGCGCCCGGGTCGGACCGCACGGTCAGAATCTCGATGAATAGCCCATTCCGGTTCGAGGGCTACACCTTCTACCAGGCCTCATACCGCATAGACGCTACCGGCAGTGAGTGGTCGACCCTGGCGGTGGTGGAGAATCGTAGCCGCCTGGTGCCCTACATCGGCACCGGGATACTCGGGCTCGGCCTGGCAGTCCATTTCACCCAGGTGTTGGCCAAGCGAACACGAAGAGAGGGAGCGAGGAATGCGGCGTAGCATCTCAGGGGCGGCGGCCAGGCGTGCCGTAGTCGCAGCGCTGTTGGTCGGAATCGCCGCACTTGGCGGCACGCAGGACGCGCAGGAGCAGCTCGACCCGCTCCGGACCTATGCTCGCGGTGAGCTCCGGCTGGATTCCCTCGTCTCCCTCAAGCCGATCCTGATCGTCGACAACGGGCGCACCATGCCGATGGACTCGTATGCGCGCAACTTACTGCTGCGGCTGTCGGGGCGGCGCAGCTACCAGGGCATGGTGCCAATCGAGTGGCTGGCACGCGTGCTGTTCACCCCTGGCGAGGTGCGCGAGGACACGGTGTTCCTCATCGAGAACCCGGAGGTGCTGGTGGCGCTCGGCCTGGATGCCAGCGAGGGCCGCGACCGCTACAGCCTTGCCTTCGTCCTCGATGGTATCGAGGAGCTGGAGCGGCTGGCCGCGCAGGCCGGGCAGATCAGTGAGGACGCGCGCACTCTGGTCGATCGCGAGGTGCTGCGGCTGTGGAACAACGTCGGTGTGTTCGTGAACGTCACCCGGACGATGGCGTTTACCTATCCCGATCCGGCGTTTGCGGTGGACCAGGCTGGCGCTGCGGCGCGGCTCGGGCTACCGGGAGCGAACACCTACAGCTACCTGGACATCGCTCTGAAGCAGGCCGTGGTGCGCGAGGCGGCGTCGGCCGCCACTTCCGCGCACACTGGTAGCGGCGAGTTCTCGCCGGCCGACCAGACCATGGTCCGGCTGGCGCAGAATCTTGCGCTGTGGCGTGAGACCTGGAGTGGACTACCGCTGCCGGTGCTGCCGGTGGCGTCATTCGGTGAGGTGACCTGGCTCTCGCCGTGGCAGGCGCTTGATGCGCGCAATCTCAGTGGTCAAGCCGGTGAACACGTTGCGGCTATCGAGGCGGAGCTCCTGACCCTGCGCGACATGCAGATCGCCTATCTCGAAGGGCGTCAGCTGCGTTTCGATCTTGCCGCCCGCAGCCTCGCCGAATCGGTGCGCACCCGCATGGCGGGCCAGGCAGACCTCCCCGACCCGCGTCTGGAGGTGGCGTACAACACCATCGATCCGCTTGCCCGCGCCGAGCTGATATTCCTGCTCGGGGCGTTTGCGCTGATGGCCTGGCTTGTCGCCCCAGCCCGCGACCGGCGCCCGCTCACGGCCGAAAGCAGCGGCAGTGGCGGGAATGGCGGCGGTGCCCAGGTGGCGTTGCCGCCGCTTACCAATGGGCAACATGCCAACGGCTGGCGGTCGACGTTGCGGCGCAGGCTCGGCCTCGAGGGCGGAGCGCGGCCCTTGTTCGCGAGGATCGCCTTGTGGGCGCTGCTGATCGGTTTCGTCCCCCTTACCGCGGGCATTCTGATGCGTATGGCGGTGAGTGGCCGGCCGCCTGTCACCAACCTGTTCGAAACCTTCGTGTTCGTCGCCTGGGCGGCAGCTCTGGGTGGGCTCATCTACGCCAGGCTCTATCGCAACCTGATCGGCCCTGCGGTGGGCATTGGTGGCGGCCTGCTCATGCTGGCGCTGTCGGGCAAGTTCGGTGCCGACGGCGACACCCTGCCCGTGCTGCAGGCGGTGCTCGACACCAACTTCTGGCTGTCCACTCACGTAACGATCATCACGCTAGGATACGCGGCCTGCGTGGTGGCCGGTATCGTCGGCCGCATCTACATGGTGCAGCTCGCGCGTTGGCCGGAACGGGAACGTGACTTCGAGGGCGTGTATCGCAACCTGTTCGCGGCGCTGGCCTTCGGCCTCACCCTCTCGTTTATCGGTACGCTGCTCGGTGGCGTGTGGGCGGACCAGTCCTGGGGCCGCTTCTGGGGCTGGGACCCCAAGGAGAACGGTGCCCTCCTCATCGTTCTGTGGAGCGCGCTGCTGTTCCACGCCAAGCTCGCCAAGCTCATCGGCAAGTTCGGGATGGCCGCCGGCTCTGCGCTGCTGACCATCGTGGTGATGTTCGCCTGGTTCGGCATCAACCTGCTGGGCGTCGGCCTGCACTCTTACGGGTTCATCGACGGCGTGCTGACCGGTCTAGTGGCCTACACGTTCGCCGAGGTGGCGTTCGTGACAGTGGTGGGGCGGATCTACCGCTCCCGGCGGCGCGCGTCGCTCGCTTCCCGGACCTCCACCGCGCCATCCGCCCCGCCAACCGCGGTGGAGCCGGCAGCGGAGCCCGAGGTAGTGGGCGCCGGCGGCGGACGCGATCGTGGCCTCCCCGTCTAGCGCCCCTCCGCAGCGGCCAGACGACGAACGCCTGGGCGGCCGCGAGCGCGGGGCTGATGCCCTGCCGGCGCGGGGGACGATGACGTTTACCGAGCACGCCACCGAGCTGCGGCGGCGGCTCATAGTCTCGCTGCTGGCCGTGGTTGCCGGCGCCGTGGTCGGCTACAGCCTCTACGACTGGATACTGGCCATTCTGCTGCGACCGCTGGCGCTACTCGCTCAGTTGCCGCAGGCCGACCTCACTGACGCGGCGGTCGCCGAGGC
>CAJWOB010000032.1 GCA_913043885.1 uncultured Spirochaetaceae bacterium
GAGCCCGCCGTCACCAGGGAGGCGCGCCTCTACAACTGCAGCCTCGATACATTCCTATCAATATTGGTGGCGTCGCCGCCGGGTGCTGACGCCGTCGCCGTGGTCGGCCACAACCCCACCATCAGCCACGCTGCCACCTGGCTTGCCGGCTCGCCGGTCAGCCTGCCCACCGCCGGGGCGGCGGAGATTCAGGTGGATATCGACAGCTGGACCGACATCGTCGCCGCCGCCGGTCGCGGCGCGCTTCGCGCACTGCGCGCCGGCTAGCCGCTACTGCAACAGCGTCGGGGCAACCGCCCGCAGCAGGCTGCGGCGCCCCGAGTCGATCAGCAGGAAGATGCTCGGTGGCAGCTGCCGACCGAGGAACGCCACCTCGAAGTGCAGGTGCGGGCCGGTGGCGCGGCCGGTCTGCCCGACCGCGCCGATGCGCTGCCACTTCAACACCAACTGGCCTTCGCGCACCGAGGTGGCACTCAAATGGGCGTATCGTGTAGAGAAGCCGAGCCAGTGATCGATCTGGACGAAGCGTCCCAGGGTGTCGCTCCAGCCGACCTCCGAGACGATGCCGCTCTTCGACGCCCGCACCGGGGTACCGATGGGGGCCGCGAAGTCCATCCCCTTGTGTGCCTCGATCGCCAGCGCGAAGCTGGATTCGGGCCGCGTCCGCAGGAAGAAGCGGGAGGTAATCTCGCCGTCGGTGGGCACCACGTAGGGGGGGATAACCAGGTTGAAGGCCAGGATGCCGAGCAGGATGGCCACTAGCCGTCGACGCAGCGTGGTGCGCAGCCGCAGCCGGTCGTCGGGCGCCTGGGGGGTAGCGTCATCTGCCAAGGTCGAGTCGCGCGTGCCGTGTCGCGGGGGCTATGCGTCGGTTGATGGAGTGCCTTTCAGGTAGGCCTTGAATGCCCGATGGTCCTTCTCGATTGCCTTGCGAAAGCTGCCCATCATCATCCTGCCGATCAGCTTGAAGAGCAGGCCGGGGATCTCGATCTCGGCGTCGATGATCATGCGAGTGGCCCCGCCATCTACCTCGGAGAGCGTGTGCTGGAACTCGAACCAGCCCTTGCCGGTCATTCCCTTGCTGCCGTCCACGTACAGATTCAGCAGCGTCGGAGGTTCGTAGGCCGCAACTTCGAACACCTCACCGGCTTCCTTCCCGTACAGCTTGCGCACCTCGCGCCAGGAGCTGCCCTCGGCGATCGGGCCCTCGGTGAGCTTGTCGACCCGAACCAGCCCCTGCATCCAGTGCTGGAAGCCTTCGACGTCGACCGTTGCGTCCAAGACCCGCTGGCGTGGGGCGCCCACCGTCAGCTCGCTCTGAAATGATAGCGGCATGGCAGGCAGAAGATAGCATGCGCCTGACTCCCGCGGGGCAATCTGCTAAGCTCCGCTGCGCACTGCCCGATGGTGTAACGGTAGCACGACAGACTCTGGATCTGTTTGTTAAGGTTCGAATCCTTATCGGGCAGCTACTTACAGGGCAAAGAAATAGCTGGAGATCGCACTGTCGAAGCCGAGAAGTCTCGCGCAGGCGGGATTGGCGAATGTGCAGTTGCCGTCGAGGTCGACGCCGTAGATGCCCTCGCCCGAGGACAGCAGCAGTAGCTTCGCTAGTTCGCCGTACGAATCGCGAGGCGATGCGGCAGCATCTCGCGATCCGCTAATCGGGCTTCGCACCCCCCAGGCCCGCGTCTCTGGCACGGATAATGGCCTCCGCTCGGTCGGCGACCTGTAGCTTGCCGAGCACGTTCGAAACGTGATTCAGCACGGTCTTCTGACTGATTCCGAGCTCCCTCGCAATGCGGGCGTTGTTGTAGCCTTGGGCGATGCGGTCCAGAACCTGAGACTCGCGCTGGGTAAGCTCTGGAAACGCGTCAGAGCCGCCCGGCTCGAGCGCTGCAAAGAATCGCATCAGCCTTGCGGCGATGTCGGGTCCGAACAGCGCCTCCCCGACCGCCACGGCCCGGATCGCTCGCAACATCTCGGACTGATCCGCACCCTTTAGCACGTAGCCGCGCGCACCGGCCCGCATGGCGGCAAACACCGAATCGTCGGCCTCCAACATCGTGACCATGATGACCCCCACGCTCGGGCTCGCGCGCAGGATGCTCTGAGTCGCCTCCAGGCCGCTGATACCAGGCATCTTGACGTCCGTCAGCACCACGTCCGGCAGCGTCTCGGTAACTCCGGCGATCGCACTTTCGCCGTCGTCCGCCTCGCCCACCACCTCGACGTCGTCGACAGAATCAAACAGCGCCTGCAGCCCCTCACGGAACAGGGTGTGGTCATCGGCTATGAACAGCCGAATGACTCGACCAGTCATCGATTGCTCCCGCTACTCCCGATCAAGACGCGAGCGGAAACTGGGCCAGTACTCGAGCGCCGCCCTCTGTACGCGGCTCGATCGTGAATCGACCCCCCAATTCAGCGGTACGCTCTCGCATCGAGCTTAGTCCCACTCCGGGTTGGTAGGTGTCGGGTAACCCGTCTCCGTCGTCGGTGACCTCGAGCTCCAGTCCGTCCTGGAGCTGGAGGCGTACTGTACAGAGCTGAGCGTGCGCGTGTCGCACGGCGTTGCTAATCGCCTCCTGCGCGATCCTGTAGGCCGCAACCTCGATCGCCGCGGGCAGACTTGGAAACGGCTCCGGTGCCTCGACGAGAACTCGAGGTCCTGGAGTCGACAGCTGAGCGGCGGCGCTCGCTCTGACGGCAGCCGGCAGGCCCAGCTCATCCAGCACGGGAGGCCGCAGATTGTTCACAAGCCGCCGAATATCAGAAATGGCATCCTGAGCGTCCCCGCGGAGCCGGAGCAAGATGGACTCCGAGAGCTCGGGATCGCTCCTCAGGTGATTCCGAGCTGCATCCAGCTTGAGCCCCAGGCTGGCCAGCCGAGGTCCGAGCCCGTCGTGGAGATCGCGCCGCAGCCGTCGACGCTCTTCCTCTCTCGCAGCCACGAGCCGCTCGCGGGAACGTTGCAGCGTGGCGCTCAGATTGAGGGCGTGGACCGCCACGGCGGCCTGGTTTGCTATGTCCTAGAGTAGCCGTTGTTCGAGGCTGGTGAACCGCTCGCGTGGGCTCCGAGGGGCACACACCAGCCGACCGACATCGACGCCGCGGTAGACGAGGGTGAAAGTAATCTGCCCGTCTCTCGCCGTGCCGTGTTCGCTGACGATCTCGTGTTATCGATCGGTCGGCAGGGCAATGGCGACATGGGGCAGCTTCAACGTCTGCGCGACCGTTTCGACGATCGAGGAGATCATGGCTTCCGGAGCCGTGGGGCCATCGAGTTGCCGGCCCAGTCGGGAAAGGACGTCGTAGGGTTCGTCTCGCCACCCGAACAGAAGCCGGTTTGCCACGCGCTGCAGGCGATCACGCACGGGTTGGAACAACACCGCAACTACGCCGGTCGCAACGATCGATATCGCAAAGCTGGCCTCGGACTGGAACAGTGCGTTCAACGCCCCCAGCAACAGGGCGTGTAGTCCTACCATGAGCAAGGTAAGCGCGCCGTACACCAGAGAACGGTTGATGATGATGTCGATGTTGTAGAGTCGATATCGCACTATCGCGACGGTGGCGGCGATGGGGATAGCCATTGCCGCCACCAGCTGAAAGCCTGCGAACAGCCCGGGCCCCAGAGGAGAGTCCGGAAACACCTTGGCCAGCGCGGCGCCCAACGCGAGGGAGACCGGCAACACCACCACGGCGAAGGTCATCCACTTGATCTGCTGTCGCTCGTTGCCTCCCGATCTGCGGAATCGAACCACGATCGAGGAGATTGCGGCGAGGATGGCCACAAGCGCTACGACCGATGCAACCACGAATACGGCCTCAAACAGGGTGGACGTCGCTGCGAACGGATTATCGAGAACCACCCCCAGGCGATTCACTGGGTTCTGGAGAGAACGCAAACGAGACGACCGCAAGGAGCAGCGCTAATCCCGCGGCCCATCCAGCCGGGCGCCAGCGGCGCGAGGGCAATCTGCCTGTGGGGAACAGCAGAACCAGGACCGTGATAGGGACGAGCAAGCGTGGGACGTGCAGCCAGAACAGCGGCCACACTGCCAGGTCGAGGGGCTGTAATCCAGCGGTCTGGCTGACATAGGCCAGATAGCCGACATCGAGGAATTCCATCGACGCTACCAGACCGAGGCCAGCCAGAATCCAGCCGAACCGGTGACGGGGGTGGCTGGATCGGACCAGCGCCCCCAATCCGGCGTACATCAGACCGCTCAGCGGAAGAATCGCCTGACCCGCCTTCAGTCCAGAGTCACCTCCCGCCCCACTCACTGCCAGCACCGCGAGGACTGTTCCGGCGCCGATCATCGCGACCGACGCGCCGAACACCTTGCGACTGCTCTCATGGCTGCGGGCAAGTATGTCCCTATCACAGTAACACTAAGGCTAGTGTTTCATGATTCATCCTCGTCGTCGCTGACCACGCCCCTCACTCGCACCGCCTCTAGCGAGGTCTGGCAAGGAGCAGGCCAACCAGGGCAATCAGACCGATATCGGCCCTTCCGGCATTGACGAATCCCAGCCCGAGGTTGAGACCGTAGGTCAGGCCTGCAACGACGAAGACTCCAGACATGACCCAGGAGGTGTTCCAGGCCCAGCGCGTTCCACGACGGAACCCCTCGAGCGCCACCATGAGCGCCATCAGCCCAAAGGCGGCATACCAGATCGCGACCTCGCGAGCATTCATGCCGATGTGGTCGACCACGACCGGGTGTTCTTGGGTGAACTGATCGACCGCCACGCCTTCCACGCGTAGTGGATAGGCCAACGTGAGCCCGGCTCCACTACCGAACCACATGATCCCGTTGAGCACCAAGAGACCGGAAATAGCCAACAGCACTCCCCATCCGATCTTCTGGACCTGGGATTGAGCCGTTGCGCCCTCGCCCGACTTCGTCGATCTCCCAGCTATCACAGCGTCCTCGTCCATTCTCTACCTCCTCAGTAGATCAACAGTGCGATTCCGAACAGCAACGGGAACAGGTACACGAACCCTGGAATTCCGATTGGCACCAGAGAGGCCAGCAGCCACAGCACACCCCAGACGATCGAGGTCCAGCCGACCCAGGGGGCGAGTAAGCCCGCGCGCAGGACCGCCCATCCGAAGGCGATTCCCGCCGCCAGGTACCCCATTATAGAAAGGATCGAACGCGAATCGAGCCCAGCCTCGCAGCGCCTCGTAGATCTCGGGAACGGTGCCGCCTGCCGTCGAGTGCCGAGCAGCCCACGCCGTTACCTGACCCTCGAATGTGATCCGGATCGTGAAGGCGACCACGGCCACGAGCACGAGGCCGAAGGCAGGTAGAGCGAGCGAACCCTCACCGGATGCGGTGAGCTTGGCAGCCAGAATGCCGAAGCCGAGCACCTCTAGCAGAACGGAGAACGGATTGATCTCGAGGATTGCCTCGGCACCCGAGATCTTGTTTCCGATGTCCTCGTATCCGCTGAGCCCCGCCGTAAAGCCGGCGTACTCCCCCGTGCCGAAACCACACCCAGGGCAAGGAAGACGAGCACCAGCGAGAGCAGTAAGGCGATCCCGGCGACCTTTCCTTCGATGTTGGACAGCTACATCAACGTTCCTCCCGACGACCGTACGGCGGGGTGTGTCCCGCCGTCATGGGGCACGCGTCCCGACTGGACCGGGAATCGGATGTTCGCTGTCCGTGTTGATGGCGGCGCTCTCGCCATCGCCCCGCGAGGAGCTGGGCACTGGTCGCAGATCGCCAGCACCAACCGCCTCGAGCGAGTGACGGGTGAGCTCGCTACACCCGAGGCGTCGGCGAAGGATTCTGCCTCGTCACTGAGGCGCGATCTGTTTGCTAAGGTTCGAATCCCTATCTGGCGGCTACTCTAAAGTATTTCTCGGCAAAGAATTGTCCCCGAGAGAGCGGCACGGCCCAATTCCCTGTCAGCTGCCCGCGGCCTCGCCTGCGCCCCACTGCAGGTGGCGGGCGTGGCTGTGGCGGAACTCCCTGGTGTCGGCCAGCGCCGGCGGTACGCCGTGGCCGCCGGGGATGCTGAGCCACAGCCGCAGCATGAGCCTCGAGCGGAGCGGGCTGGTGGCATCGCTGTGGGTGCCGCCGTGGCCGTCGGGGAACGCCCGCCGGTCGTGGAGCACCAGGTAGTTGTTGCCCACCAGCAGGTCGCCCCTCTTGAGAGCGAAGTCGAGGGCCAGCTCGTCGCACAGCTCGTCGAGCAGATCCAGTGCCGCCACCTGCTCCGGAGTCAGCGGTGGGACGCCGGCCAGCCGCTGCCCGCTGTCGATGTAGCCACGCTTGTACAGTGCGTGCATCCGGCCGGCATAGAAGGTGAAGATCGGTGCAGTTTGATAGGGCGGGGCGCCGTCGGCGTGCTGGCCCCGCAGGTCGAAGTAGAAGGGCTGTTGCAGCAGGGCTGCGGCGTCCGGGGCGCGTCGCAGCAGCTCGTTGAATACCGCGGTGGCGCTGACCATCCGCGACTCGCCGCCCGCGGCGGCCGGGTTGATGCACAGCAGCATGAACGCGTCCGCGCCGTCGTTGTGAAAGCCGATGGCGCGGTTGGTCTGGTAGTAGCGGACGTTACCCTCGTCCAGGTCGCGCCCGGTGTCGCGGACCTCGTGGAGTAAGCTGCCTGACGCGTCCTGGGCCTCGGCGGCACCGATGTGGCTGCCGATACCCCACAGCATACGCGCCGCACCGGCCGCGTCGAGGTCTGCCACCGGCAGTCCCCGCAGCAGCCGCATGCTGCGCCCGGAGCGCACCTCGTGCTGCACCTCCGCCGTGACGGGGAGGGGGAAGTCCTCGCGGGTGATGGAGAAGGGGGGGGCGTCGCCATTGGCGCCGGAACTGGATGCGGTGGCCCGCTTCAGCTCCTCCACCTGCGAGCTACCGAGCTCCGTCCACCAGCCTCCGGAGCGCGACAGCTCGCTACCGTTCCACACTTCCGGACTATTCACAGGTTGGGGCGCGCCACCGACCATCGTCGATCGACTATAGCCTGATCGCTGCGGTGCGGCGCCGCGGTGGGCACTGCGAGTCGCTGCGCGATGGCGCAGCCGCTGCTACCGTAGCCCCGCAGATGTCGCACTCCATGCACCGCCTCCGGCTGTCGGCCTGTGCGCTCGTCCTCGCTGCTGCTTCAGCCGGGGCGGAGCCGCTGCGGGTGGCAGTCGAGCTCGCCGAGGGCCATGCAACCGTGGAGGTCGACGCCGGCGAAGGCCCACCCGGATGGGCCGCCTATTACCGGGCAATCATCGCCCGCTACCTGCAGGCGATGGAGCGCTACCTGGGCGTTCCGTTTCACCCGGCCGCCGCACCCTACTTAGCCCACTCCGGTGGCGCCCCAACCATCCGGCTGATCGGCCGGTCCGAGGTGGTGCTCGACGGCCAACGCGTCGGTGGGGTCAACAACAGTGCCGGCCTGTTCGACACCGAACGGGCCATCCTCGTGGAGTACGGTCTGGCCGAGGTTGGATCGCCGGCGCTGGTGCTGCACGAGCTGGGGCACTTCTTCTATGACCTTCCCGGCGCCCAATCCGCTTGGGTTGCCGAGGGGTTCGCCAGCTTTCTGCCCCTGGCCATGACAGCCGCCGGCTACCTGCCCCTGTCTGTCGAGGAGCGCGACTCCATCGCCCTACACTGGGGGCCGGCAGCGCACCACCGGCGGCGGGGCTCGACCTGGCCGTCGAGCGCGACTTCCGCTTCACCCACCCCGACCGCTTCACCCTCTGGTACGACAAGACCTTCAAGGCGCAGCTCATCCTGTACCAGGAGCTTGGCAAGGAGGGCTACCGCCGCTTTCTGCGCGCGATCCTCGCCGACCGCGCCGCTCACGTGACCACGCCCGGCGTGCTGGCTACGCTCGCCGAGCTCCGCGCAGCTGACTGGCGGGAGGTGCTGAGCGGTTGGCTGTCGTCCGGGGTCTACCGCCGCTATCGCTGGGAGGCGGTGCCGAGCCCGCCCGGCTAGGCTTCCAGCTGATAGAGCTCCTCGGCGTTGCGGCGAAACAGCTTCATCTCGGTTACCTCATCGAGGTCGCCCAGCAGCTCGCGGTGCGTGTCGAGCATGTCTCGGTAGCTGCCGCTGAGGACGGCAACCGGCCAGTCGCTGCCCCAAATCAACCTGTCGCTGCCAGCCTCGCTGCGCAGGAAGTCGTAGTAGGGCTGGATGGCGGAGATCGGCCAGCCCTGTCCGGGATTGGCCACGTATTCGGCGACCCGCGTCACCTGCGGCGACAGCGAGAGCTTGAAGCTACAGGCGGTGTCCTCGACCAGGCGCCGCATGCCGTCGGTCCAGTCCTGCTCGAAGGTGCCGTCGAAGTTCGGCTTGGCCAGGTGCTCGATGATGCAGCGCAGATCGGGCACCTGATCGAGCGCCTCGGCCACACCCTGCAGGTGCTTTATTAATGGCAGGAAGTCATGCACCAGGTCGCGACGCGCCAACTCCTTGAGGCCCTCGACTATCGCCGGGCGTGCGGCGATATCGGCATCCTCGATCGGCTCGAACATCATCCGCGTGCCGCGAAACTTCGGAATCTGCTGCCACTCATCGAGCTTGTGGCCCAGGTCCGGGTCGTCCAGCGGCGCGTGGAGTATCAGCGCCCCGACGAAGTCGTCGGAGCCGGCGATCTCTGCGATCAGCTGGTTCTCCCGATCGGACGATCCCGCCTCCACGATGACGCAGCGCGTCACGCCGCAGGCGGCCGACTCAGCGCGATGGTCGGTGGGGAGGAAGTCGCGGTGCATCGGGCCGTACGATTCGTCCACCCAGGTGGTGGTTGCGAGGGTCCAGAAGTGAGTGTGGGTGTCGACTATTCTCTCCATGCGACCTCCATGAAAACTAGGTGAGTCCCTCCCAGACGGCGCCACTGGCCCGCTCGGCGTCCACAAACGACTGCCGCAGGCGGGCGAACGCCGCTGGACTGATTGCCGCCTCGCCGCTGATGTCGATATTGGTGCTCATATGGTCCCAGTAGCGGGACCCGGTGATCGCGGTGTGCACGCCCGGAACTGCCAGCGCGAACGCGAGGGTCATCCGCACCCAGTCCGTATCCCGTTCGCCGCTGTCGTAGCCGAGCTCCGCCGGATCCACCGCCATCTCGCGTAACCTGTCGGCGTACGGTGAGGCGTAGTCGCTGAGTGCACCGATGTCTGCCGGCGCCCGCCATGCGCCGTTGGCGACTGGCCGCTTGACCAGCACCGCGAGGTTGCGCGCCGCAGCTTCGGCGACGCCGGCATCGATGTTGGCCTGGTCGGCGATGCTGACCGACGTCTCGATCACCTCCACCTCGGGCATCGCGACGGCAGCCGAGAGGGCCGCGTTGTCGCCCGAGTAGCCGACGAACCTCACCTTGCCCGCCCGCTTCGCTTCCACCAGGGCGCCGATCGCGTCGCCGCGCTCGAGCCGCTCCAGTGAGCAGGAGTGAAGCAGCATCACGTCGAGGTGGTCAGTTCGCATCTGCTGCAGGGCACGGTCGACGGTCGCGGCAACCAGCTCGGCCGAGAACTCGTCGCCCGAGACGCCTTCCACCCGGTGGCCACACTTGGTCACCAGCACGTACTCGTCCCGGCGGTGGGCGATGCCGGAGCCGATGAGCGGCTCCGCATCCGGATAGCAGGCCGCGGTGTCGATGAGGTTGATCCCGGCGTCGAGGATGCGGTTGAGCAGCCGCTCTACCGCCCGGCGTTCGGTTCCGTTGTGGGCGTAGGTGGCCGTTCCGAAGCCGAGTCGCGAAACCTCCAGCTCAGTGGCGCCAAACGGCACGCGCTGCATGGCTCATAATGCGCAGCTTCGTGTATCCTCGGTCAACGGCGGAGGCGCGGTGACCGAGGTTACGATCAGCGATGTCACGCTGTGTTACGGCCCGGTAGCTGCACTCCGGGGATTCACGCTCCGCGTGGAGCCTGGGGAGTTCATGGTCCTGGTGGGCGCCTCCGGCAGCGGCAAGACCTCCGTGCTGCGCGCGATCGCCGGTCTCGAGCAGCCGGTAGCGGGCGATATCGTCCTCGGTAGCCGCAGCGTCTTCAGCTCCACCCATCAGATCGACGTGCCGCCCGCCAAGCGGGGCGTCGGCATGGTGTTTCAGAGCCATGCGCTCTATCCCCATATGACCGTTGCTCAGAACGTCGGCTTCCCGTTGAGCACCCGGCACTGGCCCAAACCGCGCCAATCGCCTGCCATCGCCGCCGCCCTCGAAACGGTGGAGCTTGCAGGGTTCGAGGAGCGCCTGCCGCGGGAGCTGAGCGGCGGCCAGCGACAGCGGGTGGCCCTGGCCCGCGCGCTTATCAGCCAGCCGTCCTTGCTTCTCTTCGACGAGCCGCTTTCCAGCGTCGACGCCAAGTTGCGGGTGAGTCTGCGCGCGGACCTCAAGCGGCTGCAACGGCGCATCGACGCCACCAGCATCTACGTCACGCACGACATCGCGGAGGCCATGGCGTTGGGCGATCGCATCACGGTCGTCTCGGAGGGAACCGTGCAGCAGGTGGGCCTCCCGACTCAGGTCTACGCCGCCCCCGAGACGCTGGCCGTGGCAGCGCTGTTTAGGGCCCGTGGCTCCTCGCAGATCCCTGGCGTGGTGGCCGACACCAAGGACGGCCGGCAGGTGGTGCGGCTGGAACGCGACGCTCACCGCGAGCTGCCCATTCCCGCAAATAGAAGCACCTACTCGGGCCAGCCGGTGGTGGTGAACATTCGCGCGCAGGACGTCGCCATCGCCGCTGGCGGAGACGCCGCCGGGGGAGACGCCGCCGGGGGAGACGCCGCCGCGACCGCGGGATTTCCTGTGACGGTGACGGCGCGACACCCCCATGGCGAACGGGACTGGGCCACGGTGAGGGCCCACGGCAGCGATTACGAGATCGTGGCGCGGGGCGCGGCGCAGCGTCACCTGGAGCTGGGCCAGGAGGTGCGGGTATCGGTGGCAGCCGGCAACGTCTACGACGCCGGGACCGAACGGTTGCTGGTCAGCTCCTCTGGTCCGACGGAGACGGCGGAGCATCCTTCGGCTGATGGTGGTCGATCCGCGCTCGCAGGCGCTCGAAGCTGATCTCATAGCGATCGGCGATGTCGCGGGCGTAGCTGAGGCCCACCGGCGGGCTGGGCGAGATCCGATAGGTGCGGCGCACCCCGTTGCCACCATCGCCGGTGTCGACGGCGGCCGCCATGCTCACAACCGTGCTGCGCCCCGGCACCTGCGCGTTCACCTGATCGACCCGCGCCCCTAGCTCGTGCAGGTGAGTGGCGTAGACCGCGCGCGCGCCCAGGTAGCGGAGACCGCGCACCACATCTTCGGCAAGATAGAGGCTCTCGCTCGGGCTGGTGCTCGCCAGCGACTCGTTCAGGAGCAGCAGGCTCTGGTCGGTGGCGCTGCCGAACAGCTCGGCAAGGCGTCCCGCCTCCTCCGCCAATCGGCCACCCTCCAGGCTGCCGCCCTCCTCGTTGGGGAAATGGGTGGCCACCACATCGCACGGGCTCAACGACGCTGCCCGCGCCGGCACGTGCAGGCCGGCCTGCGCCAACACCTGAGCCATGCCGATAGCGCGGGTGTAGGTGGTCTTGCCACCTTGGTTGGGTCCGGTGAGGACCGCGATGCGCCCGTCTGCGTCCATATCTAGGTCGTTGGCCACGATGTCAGCGGCGGGCGACGGGTACTTCCCGCTGAGCACGAGCTCGACGTTGTACACCCCCTCCAGCCGGAGCGAGCGAGACTCCGGGGGGCGGATCTCCGGCCGGCATATCGCCATGCCGGCATCGCTCAGTGCTTCGTAGAGCTTACTGGCGCCCAGGTAGAAGGCGATCTCTCTCTCGAGGGGCAGCAGGTCCCGCACCTGCATGCGCACGAACTGGCCCAGCGACCGCGCCAGTGGCCGTGCCACGGCACCGAGCACCCGCTCCAACTCGCCAAGGAGCGGCGCCATGTTCGACGTACGTTCCAGCTTGACGTGTGCGGAGCCGACGCTGCGTCCGCCAAACAGCCGCGCGAGCAGCGGCGGGTCTTCGAAGCGGGTGTCATGCACCCGTAGCAACGTCGCTTCCGCCGGTCGCAGCTGCGCGTCGAGGTTGACCCCGATGGTGACGCTGGCGCGACGCTTGAGCCCACCTCGCAGCGCCGGCAGCTCCTCTTGTAGGCGGCGGTAGATCGGGTCGGCCTGACGCTCCGCCACGAAACGAGCCAGCGACTGCAGGCCCGCGGAAAGGGATTGCGGCGGGGCGGCGGCGGCGCCGCCTGGCGGGTCGGCGTTTGCGTCCGCCACGGACGTGACGGCATCCGCCAGGCTCTGCAGGCAGACGACATATGTCTCCAGCTCGCCGAGGCGCCATACCGCCTGCTGCAGCGTGGAGCTCTGCTCCTTGCGGGTCTTGGTGTAGTAGGCGAGCTCGCGCAGCATGGGGACCACCTCGGCGAAAACGCGGCGCAGCTCCGCCGATGCGAGCACGTCGGCCAGGACGTCTTGGCGGTAGCGGATAACCTCGTGGTCCTGGCACAGGCCGTACAGCAGCTCAGCCGGTAGGCGGAAGCGACGCTGCAGGGTGTCGATCGCCAGATCGGCGGCCGCCTGCTCGGAGAGCCTCCGCGTAGCCAGGTCGCCGCTGGCGCGCGTGACCGGGAAACAGAGACTGGGGAGCGTGCCCTCGGCCATGGATAGTGATGGTAGCGGTCCGTCATTCGTGCCGGCAATATTCGCTGGTGGGTGATCCGGAACGAGTTGCCACAGTAGCCAGACGACTGGCGGAGATGGTGCACGAGCTGCCGCACACGGCGGTGTTCGAGGTAACCGGTGCCGGCACGCAGGGACTGGCATGGCTGCATGCCGCAGCCGGCTCCAGCCGCACGGTGCTGGAGGCGACCGATCGCTACAGCATCGCGGCACTGACGGACGCGCTTGGTGACCCGCCGCGCCACGCGGTCTCGGTCGAGGTGGCGCAGCGCCTGGCGGCACGGGCACGCGCGCGGGCGCTGCAGCTG
>CAJWOB010000033.1 GCA_913043885.1 uncultured Spirochaetaceae bacterium
CGGCTACGATGGACTGCGCCGAGCCGTTACACCTCAAGACAAGCGCACCCTTGAACTGGCGTGCCAACGACTGAAAAAGGTCGCAAAGCGCATCCCTGAAGTGCCGACTGTGCAGCTGCTGTACGCGCTTGTAGCCGCGCACTCATGTCATCTGGACGAAGCGCAAGAGGCGCTGCGCAAAGCCGTGGTTGAAGGACAAGTCAGGCAGTCGCTGTTCGCGACACAGGAGATCGCCTTGCGGCGCGGCGCCGAGATCACCCGCTACCACCGCCGGCAGCTGGTGCAGCTGCTATTCGGGCCAGAAGCTCGCGGCAGCGTTGCCGGAGGGGTGGTCCCCGCTGGTGCGCCGGTGCCTCTGTTCACTCCCTACACCGACCACGTCTGACCCGCCGTCCCTCGCCGCCGCAGCCGTCACAGCGGAGCAAAGAAGGTGAGGTCTGCGCCCACGTCCTCCATGGCGACCGCGGCGTCGCCTTCGAGGTGGACGTCGATGCTGCGCGTCCGATGGCGGAGCGTGATCGTCGTCGGCGTCAGTGGAACGTCGAAGACGATGGGGCGGTCGAGGGGCGGCTGTGCGAAGAGTAGGTAGCCGGGCAGGCGCAGCGGCGGCTCGTCAGCGCCCTGGATCGTGACGCCAGCGGCCGCCCAATCCGGCATCCGCACCCACAGCGGCGCCGGCGTCTTTACCCGCACACTCAGACTGTCGGTGCTGTAGGGGGAGGCGACCGCCACGTCGTCCGTCTCGTGGTCGAACCAGAGGTTGACCCTATGGCCGTCGTCGCCAGTGGTCACCGTCGCGGCGTAGGCCTCGCAGAGCGAGGCAATCCCACCGCCGACGATGTCCATGTTGAAGCTGACGCGGTCGGCCTCCAGCGGCCGGTGGCCGTACGGCGCCGGGAAGCCGAAGGCGCCCAGGTGGCGCGCGGCCACGTCTCGCAGCCCGTCCTCCCCGTCGGGGTTGGGCGGGTCGTCGATGAACGATACGTCGCGTAGCTGAGCGGGCAGGATATGGCAGCGCAGGATGCGCTCGGCGTCCTGGTATGCGCCACTGTGGCCCCAGCGGCCGAGGATGAGCGCGGTCTCGAGAATATCGCCGCTGTTGTTGATCTCGCCGCGGTCGGGACTGGCGTCGTCGGCGCTGGTCTCGATCACCCACCCGAGCTGGTCGCGGATTTCCCACAGACCGTTGTCGTAGAACGCCTTGACGCGGGCCATGAGCGCCGCATCGCGGGTCAGGTCCGCGTACTGTGCCAACGAGGACAGGACGCAGGTGGTGGAGTGGGTGTGTGTGCCAAGGACCTCTCTATGGTACGAGCCGTCTGCGGGGAATCCCTCTTCGAGCGCCTTCCCCTTTAGGACGGTCGCCAGCTCCAGTGCCGGACCGTAGCTGGTGGCGCGGTAGTACTTGACCAGTGGCCCGAGCGCACGACCGAGGCCAACCACGAACGTGGACTGGTCGACATCGATCCCGTGGGTCTTCGACAGGCTGTCGTCCCAGCCGCGGTCAGGGGTCCACAGCCGCTGTATCGCATCGATGCTGGCCTCGGCCAGCTCACGGGCGCGGGCGGAGCTCCGGTAACGAACGAGGGCGTGAAGCGCGTGGAAGCCCTCGCGGACGTTGTGGGGCAGGAAGTTGCGGAGGGTCCCGCCGAGCTCCTGGCGATTCAGCGGTAGTGGCACCGCACCGCTGTACGAAAGAAACGCGGCGTTGGCGTGGGCCTCGACGGCCTTCTCGTCGAGCTGAATCCCGAGGACGGCTTCGGCTCGCAGCAGCGCGTTGAGGTGGCGGCCCGGCACGTGCGCTTCCGAATGTGCGTAGCTGAAACTGAGTCGCGGGTGCGGGAACACCTCGGAGCCGAAGAACGGGATGCGGTCGTCATCGGCATTGAAGACGCTCTGCATGGTACGGCAACCGAGCTCGACGGCGGCGCGAATGCTCGTGGTGTTTACGTCTGTTACCGGCCCCACCTGTGGTCCCCCCTTGCGCAGCGACGCCGCATCCTGACGGGAGTTGCGCCGAGGCGCGCGGCGGCGTTTAATCCCGCGAAGAACAAGAGATGGCAGAGAGTACTCACCAGGATCAGCTGCGTCGCTACCGAGTGATGTGGGATCAGAACACCGGTCAGGAGCAGTATTACCATCCGCCGATCTCCCCCGAGCGGATCGCGCAGGCACACTTTGGCTTCTTCGAAGGGCGGCCTGTCGATGCCTACGTCGGTGCGATGGGCTCCAACGCCGGCTTCACCGTCGGCTGGCCCACCAAGGTAGAGAACGCCGAGTTCATCGTGGATCGGCTGCTCGCCGGCAAGCACATCGGCAGCCTGAAGCTGTGGCGCCACGCCGAGCACCTGCGCCTGGCGTTCGAGTCCGGCATCGACCCGGAGCAGGTGAAGATCGAGGAGGCGCAGCGCCTTGGCATCGACTTCTGGTTCCGGCTGGCGATGAACGACTGGCACCACTACGACCCGGACTGGGACGACGCCAACCTGTGGTCCGGCGACTTCTTCGCCAAGCATCCGGAGTGCCTCATCGGCGACGAGGGCGCGCGTGGCTGGCCGGATGAGCTGTGGAGGGTGCTGCGCTTCTTCCAGGACTTCGCCCACGAGGAGGTGCGCGCCCTGCGCCGCGACCTGACCCTCGAGGCGTGCGAGCGCTACGACCTGGACGGGATGTTGTTCGACTTCATGCGCTGTCCCGGCTACTTCAGGCGCGGCGCCGAGGATGCCGGCGCCCCGCTGATGACGGCGCTGATGCAGCAGACCCGTACCGGAATGGACGCCATCGGGAAGCATCGCGGTAAACGGATTCGCCTGGCGGCGAGGGTGCCAAGCACGATCGCAGGTGCCGAACGGCTAGGTCTCGACGTGCGCACCTGGGTCCGCGACGGGTTGGTCGACACCATCGTGCCCTCGTCCTTCTTCGCGCAGGACACCGAGGCCGACATCGGCGAGTGGGTGGACCTGCTCCGTGGCAGCGGTGTGCAGCTGTACCCGGCCTTGGAGGAGGGCTACTCAGCCGGGCACACGGGAGACTTCCGCCGCTGGTACTTCAAGCCCCCGGTGATGACACCGTTGAGCAACGAGATGCTGCGCGCGGTGGCTGCCCGGCACTGGAGCCGGGGGTGCGACGGGATCTACGCTTTCAACTTCTTCGGTACGACCTGGACCTACGACTACGACAATCGCGAGGCGATCGACGACATCGGCGACCCAATTCGCTTGCGCCACAAAGACAAGACCTATCTGGTGATGCGATCCGGGGAGTCGTTCACCAACTGTCTGGAGGTTGAACGGCAGCTACCGGTGGTAGTCGACGCCCAGCGGTCGCAACTGACCATCGATGTGGCCGACGACACCCATGCTGCCGCGGATCGCGTGTCGGTGTGCCGGCTGCGGCTCCACGTCGAGGGCATGTCCAGCTACGACGAGCTAGAGGTTGCCTTCAACGGCGAGGTGCTTACCTGCGCCAACCCGATGAAGGCAGGACAGTATATGGCGCGCACGATGGACCAGATGTGGCTCGAGTACGACCTCCTCGACCACCTGCCGGTACAGGGGGTGAATGAGGTGACGCTGTGGACGGTGAAACGGCACGAGCCGCTGGTGGACGAGTTCGATGTCTCTCTCGAAGACGTGGAGCTGGAGATCCGATACGAGTACCCGAATGGGATCTGGTAGCCGAACCGTGGATCGCTACGCCGATCGGTGGCTGTCTCAGGATCCGGTCTACCTGACCGATATGAACCGCTGCCAGCCGGCGGCCGCCCTGTCCGAGCAGGCCGCTCGCGGCCAATGGCGGGTCATCGATTATCGATGCGACGAGCTGGCCGGAAGTGCCATCGTGGCCGGGGACACCACCGAGGCACCGCCGGTCCGGCTGCTGCTGCGGGCAAAGGGCTGGCACGCCGTGAGCATCGGCGCCTGGCGGCTCAAGGATTGGTACCTACACGGCGGGTCTTCGGAGCTATTGGTTCGCCTCAGCGGCGAGGAAACGTTCAGCATCATTCACCTCCCGGTACGGCCGCGACCGGTGGACCCGATCGCCGGTTGGCACGATCACACCGGGGGCGAGGAGCTGTCGGAGTGCTTCTGGGGAATCGTCGATCTGTCGGGACGCGACCTGGAGGTCGGTCAGGTCAGCTGGCTCGAGACAGGTGGCGACGGCACCGAGATTCGCCGCTGCGCGATGGCCAACGTGGCGTACGTGAAGTTGGTGCCGCTCACCGCCACCGAGCTCGACAGCATTGCCGAGGAAGCAGCACCTTCGCTCCCTCTCTACGGTCATAACGACGTCATGCTGTCCCGGTCGAGGACACCGGAGGAGCTGAGGAGGCACATCGCTCCCTTTGCCGATAGTGATTTCACGCGGATCTACTGGGAAGGGGCGATGGGCGATCTCGTCCAGCACTTCGGCAGCCGGCGCAATCGCACGCCCGAAGCTCCTGGCCGTGACGAGTTCTTCAATGCGTTCGGTCGTGACGAAGCGATGGCCTGGCGGCACTGGCGCGCCACGGGCCACGACCCGATGCGGGTGGCCGCGGACGCATGCCATGCGCAAGGCCTCGAGTTCCACGTCTGTCACCGGCTGGGCGGGTTTCGCCTACCCCCGGTGCACGACTTCTGGGATCACGGCGACTCGCTCTACCGGCGGTATCCCGAATGGCACGGGCAGGATCGCGACGGCAACGCCACCCCGCGGCTCTCCTTCGCGTTTCCGGAGGTGCGCCGCCACGTAATCGAGACCTTCGGAGAGATGCAGGAGTACGGGATCGACGGCGTCTGCCTACTCTTCAACCGCCGCCACCCACTGGTCGAGTACGAGCAACCGGTGGTGGATGGGTATCGGCGGCAGCATGGTGGCGATCCGCGTGAGCTGAGCCCCGCGGACGCGAGCTGGCTCCACTATCGTGCCGGGGCGCTCACTGGCTTCATCGAGGAGCTGCGAGAGAGTCTTGGGCTGCCCATCACCGCCATCGTCATGAGCGACGAGCGCGAGAATCTCGCCAACGGCCTGGAGCCGCGCGCGTGGGTGGAGGGAGGTCTGGTCGACACCCTGGTGCCATACACCGACCTGCCGGAGTGGAACCACACCGCGCTCGCCTGGCAGCGACCGGACTCGTTGCGGCCCTATGCGGCACTGACGGCACCGACCGCCTGCGCGTTGGCACCCAGCCTGCAGCCGTCGGAGATGACCGCGGCCGAGTATCGCCACACCTCGGTGGACCTGGGCGCGCAGGGAGCGGACGCGCTGTTCTTCTGGTGGGCGGACGTAGGTGCGCTGGCCAACTACGGGGCGGCCTGGAATGCTGCCCGTCGGTTGGGGCACGTGGCGGAGAGCGAGGACTGGCAGGCGCAGGGTGCTCCGAGCCTGGATGCGCCGGTGACGCCGATGCGGGTATTCGGGGGCTGGGACTCATCGTACGTTACCCCGGCCTGAGCAGGAGGAGGAGACGAGGATGTCAGTGATGCAGGACGACCACACGCCAGAGCGCCGCGACACGCGCAACTGTCGGGCCGAACGCAATCGACTGGGGCGGCGCTATCGCGTTATGTGGGACCAGAATATCGGCCCCGAGGGGCTCTACCATCCGCCGATCTCCCGTGAGCGCGTAGCGCAGGCCTACCACGGATCCTTCGAAGGGCGCCCGGTCGACGCCTACGTGTGCACCGTCGGCTCCAACGCCGGATACACCCTCGACTGGCCGACGCAGGTGCCGGGCGCTGAGTTCATCGTCGACCGGCTCAACGCCGGGGCGAAGGTGGGGCGCACCGAGCTGTGGCGCAAGGCCGAGAACGTGCGGCTACTGTGGGAGCGCGGTCTTGATCCAATCGGCATCTCGGTGGAGACGTCGATCGAGCTGGGGATCGATCACTGGTTCCGCCTCAGCATGAACGACTGGCACCACCTCGCCGGCGGGGCAGCGTGGCTCAACCTGCAGGCCGGCAGCTTCTACACCGGGCACCCCGAGTACCGCATCGGCGAGGCGGGCGCCCGCGGCTGGCCGGAGAAGCTCGCTGAGGACGTGCAGTGGTTCCAGGACTGGATGCACCCCGAAGTGCGGGCGCTGCGCCTCGGGATTGCCGTCGAGGCGCTGCAGCGCTACGCCGCCACCGGCTTTCTCTACGACTTCATGCGCTGTCCCTGCTACTTCAAACGTGGAGAGGAAGAGGCCGGCGCCGAGGTGATGACCCGCTTCATCCGGGAGACGCGGGCGTCCTTCGATGCGATAGCGCAGGAGAAGCAGCGGCCGGTGGGGCTTGCGGTGCGCGTGCCCAACACCATCGGCGGCGCCGAGCGACTCGGCTTCGACGTGCGACGCTGGGTTGCAGAGGGGCTTATCGACATCCTCATCCCGTCGTGCTTCTTCGGGCAGGACACCGAGGAGGACATTACCGAGTGGGTGGAGCTGGTCCGCGACAGCCAGACGCTGCTGAATCCCGCCATCGAGGAGGGGTACGAGGCCGGCCACACCGGCGACTTCCAGCGCTGGTACTTCCAAGCGCCGATCATGACTCCGATGTCGGTGGAGATGATCAGGGCGCTGGCCGCCAAGCATCTGGCGCGTGGCGCCGACGGCCTGTTCCTGTTCAACTTCTTCGGCACCAGCTGGACCTACAACTATGACAACCGAGAGGCGGTCGATGACGTTGCCGATCCGGTACGGCTCAAGCACAAGGACAAGACCTACGTGGTGATGCGCTCCCACGACTCGTTCCCCAACTGCCTGCAAACCGAGCATCAAATCCCGGCGCCGGTTACCGCCGACCCGCTCACCATCGAGATCGACGTCGCCGACGACCTCGCGCCGGCGGGGGATAGGATGGAGTCGGTCCGACTCAGAGTCCACTTCGAGAACCTGACCGTGTACGACGAGGTCGAGGTGAGCATCAACGGTCACGCCGTCCCCTGCCTGAATCCGTTCAAGGCGGGAGGCTTCGCCCAATACCCGCCGACCACGTGGCTGCAATACGACCTCGACGAGCAGCTCCCGAGTGTGGGCCGCAACCAAGTCGGGTTGCGCATGGAGCGCCGCAACGAGCGACTGGCCGACGAGCTCCCGGTTACGGTCGAGGATCTGGAGCTGGAGGTGCGCTACGCGCATCCCAACGGCCGGTGGCATGGCTGATGCGATCGGCCGCTTGTGGTGGCGCGATGACTCAGGCGCCGGAGCCTGGGACCTGGCGCCACCGATCAGCGGTCGACGCCTGACCCACCGACTGCTCGGCGGTCTCCCTGGCACCCCCGTGGACACGTTCGTGTCCGCCATCGGGCCCGCGCCAGGCACCACCTCGTATCCCACCACCGTCGAAGGGATGACATTCGCACCGGACGCGGATCGCGCCCCAGCCAGCGTCGGCGAGTGGCGGATACGGGAACAGTTGCGTCGCCTGTGGGACGAGGGTGAAGACCCGCTTGCGCTGTTACGCGACGAAGCGCGCCGGCTTGGGATGGCGTTCTGGCTGTCGGGGCCGGTGACCGCCGCCGCCGAGGCTGCGGAGCGGTACGAGCCCGAAGGATGGCTGACCAGCGACGTCGGCGACCCCCTGGTGGCGCGGGAGGCGCTGCCGCCGGCGGTGGCACTGGCGGCCCGAGTGGATGGTCGATCCGTGGACCGCGAAAGCGTGTCTGCCGTCGACGTAGTGCTGGTGAGCGCCGGCGGCGACGTGGCGGCGTGGGCGGCGGCCGCCGCCGGTACCGAGCTTCGTGTGGTCGCGGAGATCGATGCCGCACAGGAGTCGCTCGCGCCCGAGCGAAGCAGGGCGCTGGCGGCGACTGGGTGGGCGGCGGGGGCGGACGGCCTCTGCTTGACCTGCTTCGAGTCGGCGGCGCGCTTCGGCGACGATAGCGCGCGCGTCGTCCACGACCTGCAGTCGCCACTGCGCCTCCAGCACCT
Organism: uncultured Spirochaetaceae bacterium; assembly: GCA_913043885.1. Taxonomy (GTDB): domain Bacteria; phylum Spirochaetota; class Spirochaetia; order SZUA-6; family Bin103; genus Bin103. Next base: position 7,895 of record CAJWOB010000033.1, read on the forward strand.
CGACAAGCGCTACGCCGCCTCGCTGCCGGCGCCGATGGTTATCGGACCGGACGTCAGCAGTAACGAGATAGAGGTGGTCGACGATGTGGCAGCAGCTGGAGCGCGTGTCGCTGACATTCGGCTGGTGGTGGCGGTGCACCAAATTGCGGCTGCCGATGAGCTGGCGGTGTCGTTGAACGGCGCCAGCCTCCCACCACCTGCGTCTGCCAACGACGGTGAGCTGGTGTACGAGCTGGACGCTGCGCATCGCCCGACACCGGGTGCCAACCGCATCGGCGTGGCCGCTGACCGGGCGGAGCCGCTGGCGCATCTACCCCTATTGATGACCGCAGCCGAGCTCGAGGTCACCTACCACTATCCGGATGGCGCTTGGCGCCATCCGCCGAGCTTCGACCCGCGGACCTGAGGCGGGGCTACCGGTGTCGCGCTGCCGCGTGCCGCTAACCCGTGCCGTCGCCTGAGCCGCTGGGGTAGTGGTAGCTGACCTCCACCTCCGCATCCTGAATCGACAGAGGCATCTCACTGCCCATTCGACGGTTGCGGACGGCGGCAGTGACGGTGACCGTGTTCTCCCCAAACCTAGGCGGCGTGTTGCCGAGGTCATAGATCTGCCATACCCGACTACTTTGCGGGTTTACCAGGGTGCCCGGCTGCATCGGATTGGTACACTCCACCGGCTGTCCGTTGAAGGTGACCTCGAGCTCATCCGCGATCGTGAGGTTGAGCACGTTCAACAGGAGCCTCGTACCGCGCACGAGCTCGGGAACGTGGGCGATGTCGTCAGCGACGTCGAAGGTGAGCTGCAGCTGCGATCCGTCATCGTCGAGCTGCGCCGGAATCTGCCGTGATACCTCCAGGCAGTTCGGGAACTGCTCCGTGGACCGCATCAGCAGATACCGCTTGTCCATGAAGCGGAGGCGCTCCGGGGAGGCGATGTCATCCAGCGCGGGCAGCAGGTTTCTGTCGTAGGTAACCGCAGCGGCCAACCAGTTGAACAGGTACAGCCCGTCGACGCCTCGCGCGTGATGGCGCGCGGCCAGACCACGGATCATATCCATGCGCAACGGCGTCATCAGCGGTGGCTCGTAGAACCAGCGGTTGAAGCCGTCGTTGTGGCCAGCGAGGTAACCCTCCTGCATCCCAGCCACAATCTGTACTGGGGTAGCGCCACCTATCGCGACCCATTCCCCGGCATCGTGCTCGGTGTCCTGGGCGAACAGCGGGCAGGTAACCAGCACATCGACCAGGTGCTCGTTCACCCAGGTGGCAACGTCCATGCCGGCTCTCGTGGCACCGGCAATGGTCGGTGGGACGCGGACGGCCAAGCCCAAGGGCTTCCCTCGCGTTCGGCCGATCTCGTCGAGACCTTCACGGGTCTCACGAATCATCTGAGTCAGGAGATGTGCGTTCTCCAGCTCCTTCCCGTACGCGAAGCACACCGGCATGCGCATGAAATCGAACAGAAAACCATCGCAGTCGTAGCGCTCGCACACTTCCAGCGCGATGTCGCGCCGCAGCGCCCGCACTTGGTCGTGGGCGAAATCGTGCATCCAGGGGATAACTCGATGCAGGTGAGGGCGGTCGGCCCACCCCGCAGCGCCGTCCTGGCCAATGAGCAGGTCGGGACGAGTCTCGTAGAACTCGCTGCCGCCGAGTCGGTAGACGGCGCCCTCGGAGTCGGCGTCGAAGTGGTGCCAGTCGTTCATGCTGAGCCGAAACCAGTGGTCGACCCCCAACCGCTGCGACTCCCGCAGCTGCACCTCCAACGGGTCCACCCCGGCGGAAACGCTGCGCTTCAGGTTCTCCCCGTGTCGCCAGTAGCGGACGTGGCCGAGCAGCGCACCGCGCTCGTAGCGGTCGACCAGATATTCCATCCTGGTCTTGTGTGACTCGAAGGCGGTGACGTAGCCGGCGTCGGGACCAAGGGCGCAGACGTTGGCGTCGACCAGGGTGCCGGCGAAGTAGCCCAGATGGGCCTGGGCGATGGTCTCGGGCGGCATCGGCGGGTGGTAGTGGGACTGGTAGGGGTGATTCTGATCCCACATCAGTCGATAGTGCCGCCGCAGCCGTCCCGCTGGCTTGTCCGTGCGATACGCCAAGGCCGCAGCGTACCCTCGCGCAAAGGATCGAGTAGAGGCCTAGGTGGGTCCGGGGTCAGATGTACGCGGCCGCAAGTGCGCTAGCAGCGTGGCAGGCCTGCGCGCGAGCTCAACTCGCGCCGCAGCGCGTTCTCTAGTACGGTCGGTTGGTTATGGGTACCGCGGCAACGACTCCGACCTCCTCTCCTCTCCGTGAGGGCACCGGCCAGCAGCTCTACCGTAAAGCCAAACGCCTGATTCCGGGCGGTGCGCAGCTCCTGGGAAAACGCCAGGAGATGTTCGCGCCGGAGCAGTGGCCCACCTACTTCGCCGAAGCTCGAGGTTGCGAGATCACCGACCTCGACGGTCGGAAGTTCACCGACCTGAGCATGTGCGGCATCGGCGCCACCGTCCTCGGTTACGCGGATCCGGACGTGAGCGCTGCCGTGATCGAGCGGGTCGAACGCGGCGTCATGTGCACGCTGAATCCCCCCGACGAGGTCGAGCTCGCCGAGCTGATGATCGAGCTACACCCGTGGGCGGAGAACGTCCGCTTCGGGCGGCTGGGCGGCGAGACGATGGCGATGGCGGTGCGACTCGCCCGGGCGAGCACTGGCCGTGGCAAGGTGGCGTTCTGCGGCTACCACGGTTGGCACGACTGGTACCTGTCGGCGAACCTGCCCTCCGATCCTGATGCGGAGGAGCTCGAGGACCGGCTGGGAAACTGGCATCTGCTACCCGGCCTCCAACCGGCCGGCATCCCCCGTGGCCTGCGGGGCAGCGCCATGCCGTTCACCTACAACCGTCTGGACGAGCTCGAGGCGATCGTGCGCGACGATGGGGACGATCTGGCCGCGATCGTGATGGAGCCGACCCGCAACATGGAGCCGGAGCCTGGCTTCCTGGAGTCGGTGCGGGACATCGCGCGCCGCTGCGGTGCTCGCCTGGTGTTCGACGAGGTGAGCATAGGCTGGAAGCTTGCGACTGGCGGCGCCCACCTGCGCTATGGGGTCGAGCCCGACCTCGCCGTGTTTGCGAAGACCACGGGGAACGGTCACCCGATAACCGCCGTCGTCGGCAAGGCCGACACCATGCAGGCGGCCCAGGAGACCTTCATCTCGAGCGCGCTATGGACCGAGGCGGTCGGGCCTGCTGCCGGTGCTGCGTGCGTCAAGAAGATGATGCGCATCGACGTTCCCGCTCACCTCGGCAAGGTCGGGGCTTACCTGCAGCGCAGAGTTTGGGAAACCGCGGAGGCGCATGACATTCCGCTGACGGTGAGCGGCCACCCGGCGATGCCATCCTTCACCTTCGAGCATCCGCAGGCGGCTGCGTTGCAGACGCTCTGGACCGTGCGCATGCTCGACCATGACTACCTCGCCAGCGGCACCTGCCACATCATGCTCGCCCACGAGGAGCGTCACGTCGATGGCTTTGCCAAGGCATGCGATGCGGTATTCCCAGTGCTGCGCGACGCCATAGCAGCCGGCGATATCGAGGCCAGAATCAACGGGCCGGTGAAGCACAGCGGTCTGCAGCGACTCAACTAGCCTGGCGCCCCGCGATACGGGCAGGGGCGCGCGGTACCCAGCCGCCGATCGAGCTGCGCCCGGCCATTGCGCCGCGACGGCGATGGGCATAAGATAGTAAGAATAGATGAACTAGAAAGGAGGAGCGATGTTGCGAAACAAGATCGTCGCAGTCGCCAGCTCATTAGTAGTCCTCGCAGCTGCGGGCGCGTTCGCCGCCGGGACTACCGAACCAGGGGGGGGCGGAATCGGGCCCGCACCCACCATATCGGACAACCATGGCAAGAATGCGTGGGAGCTCGCCGACTGGGAGCGGGCCACCGGCCAGCGTCTGACGCTGACCGAGGCGCCGGAGCTTGCTGCTAGAGTGGCGGCCGGTACGTTGCCGCCGTTGGAGGACCGCCTCCCGGACAAGCCCGTCGTCTACCTGCCGCTGTCTGAGGTCAAGAAGATCGGCAGCTACCAACCTGGACCGATGTGGGTACAGGGCCACGCTGGTGGGCAGACCACCGCCGGCAACAGCTCCTCCGAGGGTCGGCACGCAGAGGCGATCGGCGGTGAGTATCCCCGGCACTTCGAGTCGTGGACACCTTCCAACGGCGGCCGCACCTGGACGGTCAAGATCCGCGAGGGCATCAAGTGGTCGGACGGCACCGAGTACACCACCGAGGACATAGAGTTCTACTGGGACGACCTGTTCCGGTTCGAGGGCGCCGAGACCATCGACACCGTGCGCGGCCAGGCCATGATCCAAGAGGCTGACCTCCGGATCATCGACCGCTACACCTATAGCCTCACCTTTCCAGATCCCAACATTGGCCTCAGGGGCTCGCTCGGTGAATTCGTCTTCGCCTGGCACCAGAAAGAGTACCTCTCGCAGTTCCACCCGAACTACATCGGTGAGGCGGCGGCGCAGCGCATGGCCACTCAGGCCGGCTTCGGATCCATCGCAGACTTCGTCAACAACAAGATCGACTACGGTCAGGGCTTTCCCCGCGCCAATGCGGATCTGCCGACCATCGGCGAGTGGATCCTGGTGCAGGGTGCTCCCGCCAGCATCGAGATCTACGAGCGACACCCCTACTTCTACGGGGTCGATGCCATCGGACAGCAGCTGCCCTATGTCCACGAGGTACGGAAAGAGGCGACCACCGATCCCAAC
>CAJWOB010000034.1 GCA_913043885.1 uncultured Spirochaetaceae bacterium
CTGTGGGAACCCCGGCCCCCTGTGACTGAACGACGGGGGCTCCTGCGACGCCAACCCCGCCGACGACCTGCAGCGCTGGGCCTTCACCGAGTTTCCATATCTGGTGCCATTCGGCGACCGTCACGCGCTGATGCTTGGCACGCGGCCGGTCACCTACTGGGTAGGGCGGTTCGACGAGAGGGACGGGCGCTTCACGCCCGATGAGGAGGAGCCAAAGCTGCTCGACTACCTCAATCCGGTGCATTGCTGCAATCCGTCCACCGTCGATGCGAGGGGACCAGGGGGCAGTCGGCGGCGCGTTATGCACGCCATGCTGGCGCACGCTACGGGTCACGTCGCCGGGCTACCGTGGAAGGGGGCCCTGGTGTTGCCGCGAGTGCTGACGCGGGTAGGGACGCGCCTGCTGCAGCAGCCGGTTCCGGAGGTGGAGGGCCTTCGTGGCGCGCATCGCGCGGTCGCGTCCCGCCGCATCGACCCGGGCACTCACGGTCACCTGGAGGGCCTGACCGGCGACACCCTCGAGATAGTCGCCCGCTTCGCAGCAGCAGACCGAGGCCGTTTTGGGTTGCGCGTCCGAGTGTCCGCCGACGGCGAGCATGACACCCGTATCTACTACGACGCATCCAGCGGTCGCTTCGGCGTCGAGGGGGACCTCACGTCGACGCCCTACCCGGAGCAAGGCAGCGGTCCGGCCTACCTCAAACGAGGGGACGACGTCGAGCTGCGGGTGTTCCTCGACCGGGCGCTACTGGAGGCGTTCGTCAACGGACACACCGCCAGTGGCGTGTTCACCGCCGAGCCCGAGTGGCGTGGTCTCGACCTGTTCAGCGATGGCAGCCCGGCACAGCTGCTGTCGCTCGATCTATGGGAGATGCACGCGGCATGGTGAGTGCGCTAGCGCGTCGGCGCGCATAGCGGGCCCGCGGTGCGGCCTGCGTCCTTTCGCCGTATCGCTCGGTCGATAGCTCCGGCCTCGTTAGACTGCCCCTTATCCGAACTCGGGGAGGAGCAACCGTGTCAGAACCGACATCCGTCGCTGTCCGATCAACCGTGAAGAGTGGCGTCGTCGTCGACGGTGTCGTTACCCTGCTCTTCACCCCGTCTACTGCCGATCGCGAACGATTCGATGCGGTAAGCATGGCGCGCCAGCCGGATCACGTGCTCGCGGCGGGGGTGCAACGCCGGGAGCAGGAACGCGTCGAGTTGCTCGGCTGCTGTCAACGGCGTGGCGGACGCTGTTCCGGAGGAGGCATATGACTTCCAATAACGCGACACATGCTCTACGCGCGGTTCCTGGCTTTCACAGCGACCAGCCGGGCATTCAAATCGGCACATCTGTGATGGACGGGGTTAGCGACGAGCGCTTGCAGTTGCTGCAACAGCTCGACGTCAAATGGGCGATGTACGCCATCAGAGAGCGCGAGCGCCACACCGCCGACTACTACCAACAGTGCAAGGAACGCCTCGCGGCCTTTGGTCTGCAGATCTACCGCATCGCCAACCAGTCGGTACACAACGTGCCGGAGATCACTCTCAACCTGCCGGGCCGTGACGAGAAGGTCGAGGAGTTCTGCCAGTTCATCCGCAACCTCGGCGAAGCCGGCATCCACTACAACACCTACGCTCACATGGGCAACGGCATCTGGAGCTCGCGGCGGACGGCGGGTCGCGGCGGGGTGACGGCACGCGAGCTGGACATCAAGGACGCCCAGGGCCACTGGGCAGGGGAGACCTATAAGGGCCAGCTGACGCACGGACGGGCCTACGGCGAGGAGGAGCTGTGGGAGAACTACGAGTACATGATTCGGCGTGTCGCCCCCGTCGCCGAGGAAGCCGGCGTCTACATCGGCATCCACCCGGACGATCCTCCCGTGTACGCCCTCGGCGGTATCCCGCGCTGCATCTTCGGCAACTTCGAGGGCTACAAACGCGCAATGGAGATCGCCGACAGTCCCAATATCGGCGTGTGTCTGTGCGTTGGCTGCTGGCTGGAGGGCGGCGAGCGGGGCATGGGCGTTTCGGTCGAAGAGGCCATCCGTTACTTCGGCGAGCGCAAGAAGCTGTTCAAGGTCCACTTTCGCAATGTCTCCAACCCGATGCCCGAGCCGTGGCGTGAGACCTTCATCGACGATGGCTATCAGGATATGCACGCGGTGATGCAGGCGCTGCGCTCCGTGGAGTACGACGGGGCGATCATTCCCGACCACATTCCGGCAATGGCCGGGGGGCAGGAAACCGGATTGGCGTATTCGATCGCCTACATGCGGGCGTTGGTGCAGGCGGTCAACAACGAGAGTGGGGGGCGGTGTAGCTGTGAGAATAGCACTGCAGTCTGGTGACAACGGCGAGCACATGGCCTTCGTTCGCTCCCTGGGCCTTACCGACGTGGTCTGCGACATGCCCACGGCGATCGACGGTGTGGTCCCCGCCGACGCCTTCGAGCAGCGGCGCGACCGCTTCGCCGCGCGCGGCCTGGAGTGGGGGGTCATCGAGAACCTATCGCCGACGCTCTACGACGACATCATGTTCGGCACCGGCGCCCGGACCAGCGTGGCCGGGACGCTCGCGGCGGATGGCACCCCCCGCCTGGTGGACTGGAACGGCCGCCGCATCGACGCTCAGTTGGAGGGGCGCATTCTGGTGCTACAGAACGCCGACACGCCGGGGGTGATCGGACGCGTCGGCACTCTCCTCGGCGAGGCGGGCGTCAACGTCTCGCGGATGCAGATGGGTCGCGACCGGCCAGGGGGCAGCGCGGTATCGTTGTGGGCCCTGGATGGCGCGCCGCCGGCGTCTCTCTTGTCGCGCCTATCGGCTATCGATCAGGCTGACTCGGCGACGGTGGCCGTGCTGGTTTAAGCTCTCGCTTGCCGGCCGCTCACGAGGCGGCCGCCATTCCCGTCTCCATGGCGAATCGCGTCGGCGCCTGCCACAACGGCCGGATATGCGTAGATTGGGCCCCCTCTCGGGACCGCAGATGTAGGTAGAAATGCCTATTGGTGCAGCGATCGAGAAGGGCCACCTTCCGCTCCCATGGCGGAACGACGGGCCATAAGCGGCATCAAGACGGGGCGAAACGGGTTCTCCCCGCGCGAGTATCAGGTTCTTGGATATCTCGTGCAGGGACTGCCAAACCAGGAAATCGGCGTGAAGCTCGGTATTCGGTCCAAGACCGTGGCACACCACGTGACCCGAATACTGGCCAAGACCGGGAAGAGCAATCGCACCCAGGTGGCGGTGGAGGCGGTGCGGAGGGGCTGGGTGGACTAGGCTCCGAGGCGCACGTCGCCCGGGGCTGCCACGCATCCGGCATCGCGCAGGCAGTCAAGATATGCCGCCACCGCTTCCTCCAGGTACTGGACGGCGCGCCCCGAGTCCACGAACAGGAAGAACAGATTGCCCAGGTCCTCGCCGATGGCGGCGAACCCCATGAAACCCCAGTCGATGGCCACAGTCTCGTCCTCGTTCGCAGCACCCACCCTGCTGAACAGGTTGCGCCGGTCGGTATCCTGATGTGCCAGTGACTGTGGCTGCTGCGCGAGCCGCACGAGCCAGGACTCCACGCGGTCGAGGATCCTCGCTATCCGTTCGCCGAGCGGCGCCGGGAACACCCGTGAGACCGACGGTTGTCGCCAGTCGACTTGCTCCATCCTTGACCGGCCTCGGGAGAATGCCACCAGTATCAAACGGAGCATGTTGGTGAGCAGCCAGGGATGCGAGGCGGTGTCCGCGTTCCGGTGGGCGCCGTTGAACTGGCCGAGATGACGGGCAGCGAGCACGTGGCGCGGGAGGGCCCAGTCGGCACCGTCCGGTTCCCGAGCGTCTTCAAGCCACAGTTGGATAGTGTCGGTGTTTCTCTTGGCGGCATGACAGCGGACCGGCACGAACCCACCGGTAGGTACCCGCAGGAGCTCGCTCTGCAGTGCCTGGTGTTCGTGGTTCCAGAACTCGAGCGGGTCGAGGCTGTCGGAGTACTCAGGGCCGAGGAGGCGCAGCAGCTCCGTATGGTCGCGGCGCCCGAGGACTTTCAGGACCAGCGACCACGACCGCGGGCCAGCCTCGGTGGCGGCGGAGCCGGTTACCCGGTAGACGCCATCGGTGGGGAGAGTGGTCCCGGATTTGCCGAGGTCATGGGCTTCCCACTCGAGCAATCGGGCGTCGGGGTCGCCAAGCGCGGCGCGAACCGCCGTCTCGAGGACGGGCTCGTCGATGCCAGTCGCGCGCTGCGTCTGCACCGTGTAGATAGTAGCCTGATCTCCAAGAGCGGGACGCGGTGCCTGTAGGCACTGGCCGTATGTCGCCGCCAGCGCTCGCCGGGCGGGCGCGGGGGTGAGAAGGTCCTTACGGGCGCAGTGGGCGTCGCGAGCGTGGCATCGCTATAATCGCGCCAGGTTAGCCGTGCGTACCTGCCCGGCTGGCCACCCACACGACACCATGACCACCTCGAAGCTAGTCTGGACCCACACCGACGAGGCGCCCGCTCTGGCGAGCTACGCCCTGCTCCCGGTGCTGCAGCAGTTCACCAAGGGCACCGGCATCGAGCCGGGTATCGCCGACATCTCGCTCGCTGGGCGCATCATCGCGCTGTTTCCCGAGCGACTGCGGGAGGATCAGCGGATCGCCGATCACCTCGCCGAGCTGGGTGAGCTGGCGAAGTCGCCAGAGGCCAACATCGTCAAGCTGCCCAACATCAGCGCCTCGGTGCCGCAGCTCCAGGCGGCCATCAGGGAGCTCCGCAGCAAGGGATACGACATCCCCGAGTACCCCGAGGAGCCAAAGGACGACGCCGAGCGGGCCCTCCAGGAGCGATACGGCACCGTCCTCGGCTCTGCGGTGAATCCGGTCTTGCGCCAGGGCAACTCGGACCGGCGCCCCGCCGCCTCGGTGAAGCGGTTTTCCCGCGCGCACCCGCACCAGATGATGAAGCCGTGGCCCGAGTCGGGGTCGAAGGCGCGGGTGGCACACATGAGCGGTAAGGACTTCTACGGCAGCGAGACCTCCGCCACCGTCGACACCGCCACCGAGGTCAGGATCGAGCTGGTCGCAGAGGATGGCGCGGTCACCTTGCTGAAAGAGGGGGTGCCGGTGGCGGCCGGGGAAGTGGTCGACACGGCGGTGATGAACGTCGCCGCCCTGCGCGCCTTCTTTGCCGAGCAGATCGAGGCGGCTCGCGCCGACGGCACCCTGCTGTCGCTACACCTGAAGGCCACCATGATGAAGGTGTCGGACCCCATCATGTTCGGTCACTGCGTGTCGGTGTTCTTTACCGACGCGCTCGACAAGCATGCCGACGCGCTGGCCGGCGCCGGCATCAACCTCAACAACGGCCTGGCCGATGTGTACGACAAGCTGGACCGGCTGCCGGCGGAGACCGCCACGCAGATAGAGGCCGACCTGACCGCGGTGTATGCCTCTCGCCCCGCGCTGGCGATGGTCGACTCGCGCAAGGGCATCACCAACCTGCACGTGCCCAACAACGTGATCATCGACGCCTCGATGCCAAACATCGTCCGCGACGGCGGCCGCATGTGGAACAGCGACGACGAGCTGCAGGACTGCGTCGCCATGATCCCCGACCGCAGCTACGCGACCATGTACACCGTTATCGTCGAAGACGCCAAACGCAACGGGCAATTCGATCCGGCAACGATGGGCAACGTCTCGAACGTCGGGCTGATGGCGCAGAAGGCGGAGGAGTACGGCTCCCACGACAAGACCTTCGAAGCACCCGCCGCGGGGACCATTCGAGTGGTAGATGCGGCGGGCAACACGCTGCTGAGCCAGACCGTCGAGCCCGGCGATATCTTCCGCATGTGCCAGGTAAATGACCTGCCGGTTCAGGACTGGGTGGCCCTCGGGGTGCGAAGGGCGCGGGCTACCGGGGCGCCGGCGGTCTTCTGGCTTGACGAGAGTCGCGCCCACGACGCCCAGCTGATCAGCAAGGTGCAGCGGCACCTGCCCAGCCACGACACCGACGGTCTCGAGATCCACATCATGAAGCCGGCGGATGCCATGCGATTCTCGCTGGAGCGGATCCGCCGCGGCGAGGACACCATCGCCGTTACCGGCAACGTGCTGCGCGACTACCTCACCGACCTATTCCCCATCCTCGAGCTGGGCACCAGCGCGCGGATGCTGTCGGTGGTGCCACTGCTGGCCGGTGGTGGGCTATTCGAGACCGGCGCCGGCGGCTCGGCGCCGAAGCACGTCGAGCAGCTGCTCAGCGAGGGACATCTGCGTTGGGACTCGCTCGGCGAGTACACTGCCCTGGTGCCGGCGCTCGAGCTGATCGCCGAGAACAGCGGCAACACCAAGGCCCGCATCCTGGCGCAGACCCTCGACGAGGCGATCAGCACCTACCTCGAGAATGGCCGGCTGCCCTCCCGCAAGGTGGGGGAGACTGACAATCGGGGGAGTACCTTCTACCTGACGCTGTACTGGGCGCAGGCGCTGGCCGCGCAGACCGGCGACGACGAGCTTCGATCGCGCTTCAGCGGCGTGGCCGAGCAGCTGGCGGACAACGAGGAGAAGATCGTCGCCGAGCTGCTGGCGGCGCAAGGCGATGCGGTGGACCTGGACGGCTACTACCTGCCGGATCCGCAGAAGGCCGAAGCGGTAATGCGCCCCAGCCCAACGCTGAATGCGATTCTCGACGCCATCTAGCGGGTCGCCGCGAGCGTGAGGCGCCAGCGGCCGGGCCGGGGGCGCTCAGCCGCCTACTGCAGCCCGTTCCGTCTTGTCGTCTTGGCCGTGGCTGGCGGCGGAAGAGACGCGCCTTATCCGGATAGAGGCCGCATAAGGCGTAGGCTCCACTCGGCGCTGTCCGTACGGTACACGGATAACGTCCGGGACCGCCCAATCCCCGCGTTATCCCCTCATCCTCAGGTTGTCCGGGTCGAACAGCGGCGTGCTCCCGGCGACCGCCACCTTCACCGGGTAGCTTCCGTTCATGTACATCACCTGCAACTCGCGACCGACCACGGCGTGCTCCGGTGGCAGATAAGCGAGCAGCAGGTACTTGCCTACCGACGGGCCGGCACCGGCGCTGGTTACCCGCGACCCCCTGCCCCGTGCGTCGACGATGCGGTTGCCCCTGCCGTCCAGGATCGGCTCGTTGCCACCGGTGGGGTAGCGGTCGATGCCGGCCGCCGAGGCCTGCGACTCCATGGTGAGGGTGCAGAGGACAGTGACCGGTGCCTGTTTCCTGGCCTCCAGGTAGGGTTCCTTACCGATGAAGTCCGTCGCCTTTACCCGCGGCCGGGCCAGGCCGGCCTCCGTGGGGCCGTACTCCGACTCCAGCTCCGCACCCATCAGCCGGTAGCCCTTTTCCAGGTGCCCGGTGGTGCCGTACACGCCGGCTCCCACCGGGACCAGGTCGAGATCTCGGCCGGCCGACCACACCGCCTCCCACAGCTCCGCTCCGTGAGCGATCTCGGTGTAGATCTCCCAGCCGTACTCGCCGACGTAGGAGATGCGCAGCAGGCGCACCGGGATGGCTCCGACCGTGACCTCCTTGGAGAACCCGTAGGGCAGTGCCACCCCCGTCGCTGGCGCCCAGCAACGAGGGCGGTCGGTCGAGGGCGAAGTCCGGCTGACACAACGCCTCCACGTAGTCGCTCAGCAGCGGGTGCTGCTGCAGCGCACGCTGCGGCTCTGCCGCCGGCGACGACCATTCCGGCAGCTCGTTGTCGTCGGGAATCGCGCCGTTGCATGCCTCGAGCTCGTCGGCGGTAAGCACCCCCGGCAGGTGCAGGAACCCCGACACGTCGAACCGATAGTCCTCGCGGTCGTCCATCAGTCAGCGATCATGGGGCGGGCCAATGAGCAGGTCGACGGGCCTATGCGGCGGTGAGGGCGTAGATGCGGGAGGCCCGCATGATGATGCGTGCCCGCACCGTGGTGCCCGCCAGCTCCCCGCCACTGCGGGTGCCGCCCTCGCTTCGCCACCCGAGGGGATGGGCGGTCTCGTCGAACGGTGCCTGCAGTATGCAGCCCTCCCGCTCGTAGCCGGGAATCACGCGGTCGCCCTGGTCGACCAACTCCACCATCACATAGGCCTGATTGGGCCGCGGGTTGCCCGGCGCCGCGATGGCGGCGTTGAGGAGGAGCGGTGTAGCCGGCATCGGAAAGCTGACTGTTTCGAACACGGCGTTGGCGCGGGAGGTGACGTAGGTGATGCGGTCGACCGGCATACCGAAGTGGGCGTCTCCCATGTGGAACACCAGCTCGTTGCCGATCCGCATCGGCTCGCACCGAATCGGCGCCCGGCCGCCATCCAGGGCGTTACTGCCGCGGAACGGGCGCTGCCAGTTGAGTCCGTCGCGGCTGAGCCACCATTCCGTGTCCACGCACTCGCCATGGCCATTCTCCTGCACCGGCGCGTGCCCACGCGGCAGGAACGATCCTGCGTAGTTGAGCATGAGCAAGAAATAGCGGTCGCCGTAGGGGAAGGGGGTGCCGGCGTAGAACTCCAAGTCTGGCGGATCGGCAGCGTCCGGCGCGATGCTGTGCTCGGGCGGCACCAGCGGACGGCCGAGCGTCTGCCAGGTTCCCCGCTCGTCCTGAACGGCGTCTTTCCAGAGCAGAGCCGGCCCGTCCGGCGTCCAGCGCTCGCCATCCGGGCTGGTACGGAATGTCGCCACCCGCTGGCCTTCCATCGCCAGCTCGCTGTAGGGCTTTCGCGGCACGCGGATGAACCCCTTCTGCACCACGACGAAGCGCTGCGCGGCGCGGGACCACATCGCCCCCCAGCGGTCCCCTTCCTGGTACACCGGGTTGCCGGCGACCGCCCTCCAGTGATCGCCGTCGTCGCTGAGGAACGCGTGGCTCTCGAACCCGAGTCCCAGCTGCTGCGTGTTCTTGAGGCACAGGTAGCGGTCGAGCTCCGGGCTGTAGGTGATGGTGCCGACGTGCGCCCACGATCCCGCCGGCTGATCGAAGACGGTGCGCGTCTCCCGAAACGAGATGCCATCGTCGGTGGTGGCGCGCACGATCCGCCAGGCATCGCCGCGCGGCCCGAAGTAGCCGAACACCTCGTGGCCGCCCTGCAGCAGGCGCACGCACCGCACCTGGAACCCTGGGTCGACGCAGTCCCTGAGGTGACGTGCCGTCTCGGCGCCGAACGCCAGCTGGCCCCAGATGCAGTGGGTGTCGGCCCGATCGGAGAACAGCAAATGCATCGGTCCACCGTAGCACGGTCCGGTAGCGGCCCCGGCCGTGGCCCCGACGGGCTATCGCCAGCTGTTGGCTTCGCCGTATATTCGAGCGGATGGCGCTGCATGCGACGGGACGCAGCGGACGGGGGCCGTTGGCGACGGCGGCGCTGGGGGCCGTGCTGGCCGCGTCGGTGCTGGTGGTGGCCGGCTGTGGTGGTGGGGGAAGCGCCGCACCTCAGGCTGCGGAGCTGCCGGCCTCGCTGCCACGACCGCTCGCCGAAGAGGTAACGGTCACCCTGGCGGTTCCCCCAGATGAGCCAGAGGCCACCCACGCCGCGGCTATGTACGATTGGCTGCGTCAGGCGACCGGCGTCAGCCTGCAGCCCGTTCCGTTGGCGCTGGGGCGCGGCTTCGTTGGGATACTCGAGCTCGGCGAGATGGCGCGTGCGGGCACGCTCCCCGACCTCATTCCCGAGTCGATGATCCCGGGCGATCCGGAGATTCGGCGCGACCTGTTCCTCAATGTCCTCGAACACCCGGGTCTTACCCCAGCCTTTCAGGCTCTGCTGCGGTCCGACGACCTCTACCGGAGGGGTATCGCAGGCCGCATGACCGGTGCCAACGAGCTCACCGCTTTGGGCACCTACGACCAAGGCCGGGCTCCCTTTCTCGGCGGGCTGCTGTATCGCGAAGATCTGTTCTCGCGCTGGCGGCTGCGGCACGAGACGTGGGACGAGCTGGCGGCATCGTTGAAGGCGCTGAAGGCTCAGTTCCCCGGGAGCTACCCGTTCCGCGCTTCGCAGGAGGAGGTGCTCTACGAGCTGCCCAGCTGGTTTGGCACCGGCTTCGACCGCCGGTTGGCCGCCTACTTCCACCCGGTGACAGAGGAGTGGCGGCTGGGTCCGCTTGAGGATCGCTTCATAGAGTACGTGGGACTTGTACGAGATCTGCACCAAGCGGGCCTGCTGCCGGTCGAAGACCTGCTGTCGCGAAGCGGTGACGTGCGGCGGGCGGTGTTGCAGGCGATGGCCGCCGACACGGTGTTTGCTACCCCGTGGCGCGATCGTAGCGGCCCGTTGCTCGCGGGGCCGCAGCCGTATGGAGAGCTGACGTCCGAGGGGGAGTGGGACGGCGAAGGCGCGTGGTGGGCGCCAATGCCACTACCGGCCAGCTCCACAGGCGAGCGAGGCTGGGTGTCCGCTCGCCCCTGGCAGCCGATCTCCGCCGGCTGGCTGGTGACGAAGAGCTCCCCGCGGGCGGGCGAAGCCCTCATGGTGCTGGATACCCTGCTTGGCGAGCCGGCCGCGGAGTGGGCGGGGTCGGTCGCGGCCGGCGCAGAGTCGGTGGCCACGTTGCTACCGGTGTGGGGGCGGTTGCCGAGCGTCGAGCCCGCGGACCCTGCAGCCAGGTACTACCATCGGCGCGATGTCGCCACGTATGTGGCAACAGGCGCCATCTTCACCGCCCCGTGGCCGCTGCTGGACGAGAAAAATACCGAGATTGCGCTGCAGATGGCTGGCGCCGTCGATCGGGTGGTCTCGTCCTGGGTGATGCGGGTCATTACCGGAGAGGCGCCGCTGGAGCCCGAGGCCATGCGCGAGGAGGTGCTGCGCCTAGGTGGCGAGCGCCTTATGGACGCGCTGGCCAAGGGCGAGCTGATGCGCGAGCTACCGTAGTAGGGGCCACGCAGCCGCAACCGGGCGCCCGTGGCGACGTCCCACTTCCGTGGCGGGCGCCCTGCGTGTCTCCCTCTCGGTCGCCGTGGTCGGTGTCGTGGCAGGGGTGGTGGCGTGGGGACAGGTGGCCACCCCCAACCGGCTCGAAGGGGGCTGGTTCATGCGCACCCCCGGGTCGCCTGGCATGACCGTGTACGAGCTCTGGCGGGACGAGGACGCAGTCTCCATCAACGGATTCGAGGTGAGCCGAGGCTCCTACGAGTACGACGAGTCACGGCTGACGACGTGGACCGTGGCCCCCGACGGCAGCCCCTACGCGCTTCACTTCTGGTACGTGGTAACGCCCGGTCAGCTGATGCTCTATCTAAGCCCTCCGCCGCTCTCGGGCCTGGCCACCGGTGTATCGACCGGTAGCTACTCGCCCTGGGCGTATCTGACGCGCAGGGTGGACCGTGGGCAGGTGGCCGAAAGTCCCGCGCTGGCGGAAGGCCCCGCGACAGCCGCCGCCGGGCGCTAGCCGGTCAGACGACCCCGTCAGCCTCGCGCGGTAGCTTGCGTCGCTTCTTCAGTAGCTCTACGCCCGCCTCGGTGCCGTCGTGGAGCGTCCCCAGCCAACGATCGAGGGGCAGCAGGTTGTTGCCGTAGTTGCACTCGAAGTAGCGGTGGTGGAGGTAGTGATAGAAGGAATCTATCGACATCCGTGTGTCCGACGGCGTGTGCACCACCACCTGGTCGAAGCCGGCGTGACCGGTGGCGGGGCCCAGTCCGGTGCGCTGCATCACATATAGCATGTGGATCGGGTGAGCGGGCAGGACCAGGAAGATCAGCCAACGGCTGAGGTACAGCAGATGTTCGATCGGGTGCATCGCCATCCCCGACCATGGCCCGACGTTGATGTTGCGGTGATGGAGATAGTGGGCGGCGCGGTAGAACGGCTTCCAGTGCGTCAGGCGGTGGACGAAGTAGAAGTGAATGTCGTTCCAGATCGGCAGCAGTAGGAACAGGGCGACGAACCATACCGGGTTGCTGGCGAAGCCAATCCACGGCAGCCAGCCCCGTGCATACGCCCACATCATCAGCGCTTCGTACAAAGTCCACACCATGGCGCCGCTGGTGAGCGACCAGAACATGTTGTCCCAGACCTGGTTGCCGAACAGAAACGCCTTGCTGTTGGTGGCCGGCCAGCGCGAGGTGTACTTGAACCGGGACCCCTGCGCGCGCCGGTAGTAGAGGCGCAGATGCCAACCGCCGGCTATCAGGAGCAGCAGCGCTACGTTGCGGGCGTACATAAGGAGGATCCACCCGGGCCGTAGCTCCGTGAGCGACGCGAGGGGGCCCGCTTGCCCCGCCCAGATGCCCGCCCCAGGCTGCAGCAGCCACCAGGTGAGGATGGCCAGCCCGGCATCGATGGTCCTCACCGGCCACAGGTACCCGTTCCACCCGAACAGCGCCTTGGCGGCCGCTTTGGGGCTCAGCCGCCAGGGGCGGCTGAACAGCGGGCTGCCCGACGCCACCACCCGTGGCGTCCACTCTCCCTTGCCGTTGCGGGTGGTCGTACCGTCGTCGACCTGCGACTCAGCGGCGACCGCCTCAGCCACGCGCCCCGTTCGCCTCGTTGCCGCCGGCGCGATCGGCCTGGATGGCCGCAACCACCCGCGACGGGGTCATCGGCACCTGCCGCAGCCGGGTGCCGGTGGCGTGGTACACGGCGT